>JAPHUI010000301.1 GCA_026193755.1 Ignavibacteriaceae bacterium
CCTGATCTGCACGATATGTTTGAGCTCCACAACAAATTGCAACTTCAATATTTTTTTTACACAAAGGACATTTAAGACGGGCAATAAGATCAATTAAATAAGTATCTTCTCCATGACAGGGCGAAACTTCATATCCATTAGACTCAAATAATTCTTTTGCCCATTTAACCAAACTTTCATGCGACACAATATTAATATCTGATTTCAAGATTGTATTATCAGAAACCAGTTGACCTGATAAAAAAAGATCTAACGTTTTTTTAATAGGTTCATTGATGTTGGGAATTACATTTATTCCAAATGAAACCAGCTGATCGCGAAAAAAATTTTTAATCCCGTTACAAATAAGTGTTTGAATCTCATGCAGTCTAAGAAGTCTTATACGCATGACATCCTCAGTAGTATGACAGTCAATAATCTTTGAAGATATTATTTTCCCTTTCTTAATAGTAAAAATTTCGAACTGTTTTGCAGCCTCAAAACAGGGAGCAATCTTGTCATCCAATTCAGGTATAGCTATCTTCATATTGCGACTGATGTTGCAACATCAATGCCTATATAAAAAAAGTATTATAATCATCATTATTTGAAAAATAATAAGGTTATCAGGAAAGTCTGTTGCATATTATGCAACATCGAAGTAGCAACGCAACATCGAACGATGCGTATTTTGCAACACTTAAACTGGGTGGATTGTGTTGCAAAAATTAGAGATTGAAAGCTTAAAACATTGTGAGTTTTAGAAATGAATTAGAATCTATAGTTAAAAAAGATTTGTTTTTTTGATAGTAGAATAAGAATAACATTTTGAAGTTTAAATTGAAGTTCAATTCAAACCTGAGAAATTTTTAAGTTTGATATGATACCTTTTTATTTTCCGCCATAAGGTTGTGCGATGAATTCCAGTCTGACCTCACATTTTAACATTTCCAGTAGAAGATACTCGTTTTGATTCCGTTCCCATTTCATTAATATACTTAACAAAAGCAGCTAAATCATTTTTACCCAGAATACTGCCGTGACCATTTACTACTGTTTCAATATTATCCTTTCGTTTCTCAATCCATTTTTTTGCAGTCATCCATTGTTTAATATCTTTTTTCTCTAATACATCAAAAGCGGCTCTTCCTCCTTCTGAAAACAAATCGCCTGTCATCAATAGTTCAAGTTCGGGTACATAAATAAGAATATCACTTCCAGAGTGTGCCCTGCCAAAATAAATCATATGAAAAGATAAATCACTCATAAATAAATTCATTGTATCTTTAAATGTTATTGTGGGGAAAGTAACCAAACGATTTGTCATCAAATCATTATACGCAGATTGATATCGAATTATTTGTTTTTCTATTTCAAGACTGTCTTGCCATTCGGGATCGAAAGATTTTAATTTGTTCTCATAATCATTGACAATTTTCTGTAAGTTTAATTTTATTTTGTTTTTATCCTTCCAGTATTCTGACATTTCTGTCACACAATTTTCGTGGGCAATAATTACAGCATCTGCAAATACTTGATTTCCTCCGGTATGATCCCAATGCGAATGAGTATTAATTAAATATGCAAAATCGTGTCTTTTAAATTCTCTTTCAATTATCTTACGATATTTAGCGGTCAATGAATTTGAAATTCCTGCATCAATTACCGCTATCCCCTTCTGTGTTTCAATTGCCATTACCACATCGTAACCCAAGCTTACAATCAGTGTTTTGGTGTTTAATTTATTTACTGAAATAAGCTTATCTATATTTTCATTTGATTTATTACTTCGATTTGGAAAAAGGTAAATCCAAATTAAAAATATCAGAATGCAAATTGATGCAAGAATGATTATGCTTTTAACTATAACATTTTTTTTCATTTTAAATTATGCTGCATAAATATTTTAGCTAGTATAAAAGATAAAATAATCATAGAGAAATCTTGAAATTTGCGCAATAATCTTTTCACAATCTTTGGTATCTTTTTTTGCATTCTTAATAAATACAACAACAGCAATGTTCCCGTAATCTTCCGGTAATTTTATTATTCCGATATCATTCGTTACATCTCCTATAGTGCCGGTTTTATGATAAACCACTGTTTTGTCCGGTAATAATCCTTTAATTCTGTTTTCTCCTGTATTGCATTCTTTCATTGTATTTAATAACAATGTAGTACTTTCATCGCTGAGTATTTGCTTATTCCATATTTTTTCCAGAAGGTTTAGCATTGCAGACGGAGTTGAGTTGTCTTTTGTATCATTCATAAATTCTTCCGCTGCTTTTTCCCTATCCTCTTTAGTAAGGCTTCTCAGTTCGGTCACAACTTTACTATCATCATAATCTTCATTTCCCGAAACGTTTTTTACTCCAAGGTATTGAGCTAGTGCAACATAAGTAGGGCGATCAACCGACATTCCTTCAATGCAGTTTTCGTTTAACATTTCATTAACTGCCTCTGTGCCACCGGCAAATTTCAGGCACAAATCTGCAGCTGAATTATCACTTTCAGTTAGCATCAGCTTCATTAAATTATTTAAAGAAAGCTGTATTCCTAAATCCTCAAAGTACTTTACTATAACTCCGCTGCCGGGATGAAGATCGCTTTTCTTTATTTCAATCATATCCTGTAATGCCCCTTCCCCTTTGTCAACCCTGTGTAATAATTGAACTGCGACAGGTACTTTAAATGTACTGGCCATAGGAAATTTTACATTTTTGTTATGATAATATGCATTTCCCGTTTCGAGATGTAAAACAGCAATCCCAATTGTACCTCCAGACTTTTGTTCCAATTTGGAAACAATAAGATTTAGTCTTTCTTCACGAGAAATATTTGTCTGGCAGAAGAGAGTTACGGTGACAAACGTGCAAAAAATAAATATTAGATTAATCGCTTTCATAAATATTATCCTCCAATCCTGGTAAACTTTGAATTATTTCAGATACAACATTTTTAATGTTTTTGAATATTTCCCCGATTTCAACTGGTAGAAATAAAATCCGCTCGGAAGATTTCCTCCATTGAATTCTACTTCATATTCACCTGCAGGACGATATTCATTTACAAGCACAGCTACCTCTTTCCCTAAAAGATTAAATACTTTTAACGATTGCCAGCCGCTAATTGGAGCTTCCCAACTAATTCTTGTTGAGGGATTAAATGGATTAGGATAATTCTGATAGAGATTGAAATTTTCGGGTTGAATAATTTCTTCTTCAACAGATGCCGGGTTAATAGGTATAAAATCTACTGAGTTCGAATTAAAATTAGGAACAGCAATCATATTATCTTTATTGTTAAAACAGATATTAGATGGACCATTGTGTCCGCTTGAAAATAAAATAGGAGGATTATTAAATGTCGAGTCATAATAATAAACCGAATTGTTTAACCAGGTAGAAAAATAATAATTACCATTTTCGTCCATTGCGAGACCATCGCAATTTCCTGTCGTTGTAACTACAATAGTGGAAACTGTTGAATCGTTTAGATCTACAGCCTGTATAGGGGAATTATTATACCAGGAACATACCAGCAGCCTATTATTCTTCCTTTCAAAAATAATATCCTGCGGTCTCGAAGAGATTCCGGCTCCAACAAAAAGTGAATATTGCTGTGTAAGGAGATTAATCTTATAAATTTTTGCCTGTATTGATGCGAGAACGTAAAGATTATTGTCATCATCGGTTGTCATTCCATCCATCTGGGTAGTGCCTGTGATTGGTAAATACATTATTGTATCATTTGGATTGTCAAGGCTTAAGCCTAAAATCGTATTTCCAATTGAAGTATAAAATGTATTACCAGCGATACAGTTACCTAAAGCGTGTCCAGATCTTTGCTTGAAATATGATTGATTTCCAGCTGAATCAATCGCGATAATATTTCCATCATTATAGTTTGAAACGATGTACCTGTTGTTGAGGGAATCATATGAAACACATTCAGGTCCGTTTAGTAAATTCTGCGCATTTGAAGAGATTGACAGAATAAATATGACAAGGAATAACTGAAGTAAATATTTTTTCACTTTAATACCTCTTTGTAAATTGATAATGGTGTGTAATGATTGAAAGAAATTTCCAGAGTTCTGATTCTAAGTGAGACAATATACAACTTAACAAACTAAGCGAAGGACAAATTCCCCGAATAGAAATTTTACGTGTAGTTACTAACTCTTCGAAAAAAAGAGTGAATCTGAAGTCAAGAGAATAAATACTGATAAAATTCAGTTTCGACTTCATATTTTCCACTCTTTTCATTTTATCAGTCACAGAAAGTAATCTAAAATTTTACCAAAAGTAACTTAGGTTATCTCGAAGACTTCGAATACTATTTTTGTATGAGGAGCTAAAAAATATTATTAGTGGCAGGATAGCTGTTTAATTTGTCAATCTGAGTTGATGCTAATTAAAAGCAAATTAACTTAAAAAAAATTAGAGACGAACAAATAATATTTCTCGATAAAAGAGGTTTGATAAGAATTGGGGTTTACGATTTGAAATATAATTTTAATTAATATTTTTTCTACAATTTATTATCACCGCAGTTTAACCTTAAGTTTCACTAAAGTCTGAGAATTCTTTAAGATCGATATGATACCTTTTTATTTTCCGCCACAAGGTTGTGCGATGAATTCCAAGCTTATCTGCGGCTTCCGATATTTTTCCACCACAATTCTTTAAAGTGGTAATAAGTAAAGTTTGTTCGTCTATGGTTTCTGTAACTGGAGTTGATTTTATGTTCTTCTGAATACCTGTTTCGGTTTCAGATTGTACTATTTCCGGTGGAAGATGTTCTTTCTGAATGATGCTTCCCCGGCAAACAACAAAACTGTATTCAATTATATTTTCCAGCTCTCTTATGTTCCCCGGAAATTCCAGTCGCATCAGTGTGTTCATAACTTCTGGACTAACACTAATAATTTTCTTACCAGTTTTAGCATCAAACTTGCTAATGAAATGATCAACAAGATGAGGAATATCTTCACGCCGTTCTTTTAGGCTGGGAAGTTCAAACTTAACCACAGCCAAACGGAAATACAGGTCATCTCTAAATTTTGCCTGTGCGGTTAGTTTCCTTAAATCTTTGTTGGATGCCGCTATAATCCTGATATTAGTTTTAATCGTTTTGGTGCTGCCAAGAGGTTCATATTCCCTTTCCTGTAAAAGACG
>JAPHUI010000449.1 GCA_026193755.1 Ignavibacteriaceae bacterium
TCATTTTTCCCTTCATTGGAATAATACTTCTCTAAAGCTCTTCTTAGTCTCCCTGCTTGTATTCTTACAATCGGATCTAGTTCAGGATTAAAATCTTTATCTCTGCTAAATACCTCGAGGCCAATAGTATAGCCTATTAGCTGCTCGCTTCGTCCCGCAAGAGTTTCATTAACAAGGTATTTTAATAGCTGGCAAAGTCTGTACTTAGGCTTGAGTTCCTTACTTGAACATATACGTGACAGTTCTTCAAGAATAAAGCTGTCAGAATATTTAGTTTTTGCTTCCGTTTGATACCCTCAAAATTAATTCAACTGGTTCTAGCAATTATCTAAATCGTACAGGTAAATTAATTGTAAAAGTAACAAATAATTTAGCACTTAATAAATTTGCTAGAGAAGACTATCTTGCAAATGAAAACTTATTCAAAAATAACAATGACAAAACTAAATGAAAAGCAAAAAGAAAGGATTATTTATTAAATAATTATTTAATAATTGACTTATCAATATATTCAACTAATTGTTCCCCCACAGGATTAGCTGGGAATTTAGATTTCAACTCCTCGGCAAATTTCATTGCAGATTTATAATCCCCGAATTTTATATATAAATCAACCAGTGCGTACAGAATATCGAATTGGTTTGGTGAAATTGAATTAGCTTTTAATAGTGAGGACTCAGCTTTTTTCTCTTCCTTAAGATACTGATAAATCAATCCAAGGTTGTAATATGTTCTTGGATTTACATCAGATTTTTTGGTTGCTTTTTCAAGAATTTCAGCAGCCTCTTTATACCTTTTTTGCTCAGCATATAACAATCCCAAATAGTATTCACCCTGGGTGTATTCTTTGTGATTCTTAATCAAATTTAAAAATAAGTTTTCTGCTTCTTTAAGCCTTCCCTGGTTGTAGTAAAGCAGAGCAAGATTAGATTTAGCAGGATAGAAGAGACTATCTTCTTGAATTGCACGTTTATAAAATTTTTCAGCCTTTGTCAAGTCCCCCTTATTAGAATAAAAGCTTCCCAGATTAAACTTGCCCGTGGGAAAATCAGCAGTATATTCTAAAGTTTTAAGATATTCATTTAATACTGAGGAAAGGGTCTTAAACTGAAACTCTGCAAAACTCTCTTTAGGAAAAACTGATAGTCGGTTTGCTGCAGCTATTCTTACCATCTTTATCGGATCATTAAGTATAGGTACCAGTGTTTTAATAAATTCAGTTTGATTGTTTGAATTATAAACATTCACTGCCGTTTCTCTTATAATCGGCTCAGCATCATTCAGCATTAATCTTATCGTTTCATCTACTGCTTTAGTATTATATGATGAGAGATATTGCAGTGCCGTTGCCCGAACTATCTCGGGATACAAATCGCTTTTAATTAATTTTATCAGACTTGTATCAGCACCATGCTTTTGCTCATATCCATCACACAGAACAGAAGCAAAGGTGAATTTTTTTCTCTCTCCAAAATATTTCTTAATATAATCTTCAGACCATTGATAAGATTTATCAGCGTGACAATCATTACAAGCATTTGGCACATTATATTTTATTGAAAGATCAGGTCGCGGAACTCTTAAGCTATGATCTCTCCTGAAATCAATTCCCATATAAAACCTTCCCGGCATATGACAGCTTTTACACAACGCACCTTCTCCAACAGGAATCTTTTTTTCATATTTATCAGTTACGGGTTGACCACTTTCATTTGCATACTTGTGAAAATGGTGCTGGTAAGTATCATATTCATCTGCACGATGACATTGAGTACATAATGCATTCCCTTCAAATTTAAATTTGATGCTGTGCGAATCGTGACAATCATTGCACTTTACATCGTTCATATACATTTTACTCTGCGTAAAGGAAGCAAAAACATAATCTTCTTCAAGGATCTGACCATCTTCAAAATACCAGGGGGGATTAATCAATTGAGGTCGATGATTATTGTAATACTCATTGCTGGTATGATCGTTTACTCCGAATGAAGTTCTTCTTGAATGGCAAGGTGCACAAGCTTCTATGTATTGTTTTGGTGTTGTTCCGCTAGTTTTTAATACCAGTCCCATATCAGGATCAAATACACGGGAACCTTCAGGAAGATTCGCCCATTCAAGATGTTTGGATCCCGGTCCATGACAAGCTTCACAATTAACATTAATATCTGACCAGGTTGTATGAAAGCTATCGCTTTCTACATTATAATCTTTATTAAGATTTGTTGAGTGACATTCTGCACACACGCCGTTCCAGTTTTGAGCTTGATTTGTCCAGTAAAGCCAGCTGGTTGGTTTGAGTTCTTCAGGAGCATAAACCATTCCCGCCAAATCAAACCATCTTTTATTTTCTGTATCCCATGCAATTGGAAGGCATTGGTACTTTCCCTTACTGAAGGGAACTAAATATTGCTGAAGCGGACGAACTCCAAAAGTATAGCTGATCTGATACTCACCCATCTTTCCACCGGGACCTTCTGTGTAAACATAAAACTTTCCGTTACGCTTATATAATTTACTTTTCTTTCCTCTGAACTCGACTTCAACATTATCAAAGTCTCCAAGCACAGTTGAATCAGTTGCAACATCCATCGCATTATCGTGGTCAGAATCTTTCCATAAATTATATTCCATTTGATGACAACTTATACATTCTTTCCCTCCGACAAATTCAGCTTTTTTAATTACTGGTTCTGATGAAGGACTTTGAAGAGCCAACGATAACGGAATCATAATTACTATAACACCAGTAGCAACGATTCCTATTATTTTCCAAACTTTATTCATCTTAATTAGGCGAAAGTCAACTGATCTTTATTAAATTTTTCTCTTTGCTTACGGGTTCCGACATCAACTTTTACAATTCCGTTTTCGATTATTATCGGATAGTAGTCTAAAGCCTTTGGTGCCGGTGGATTTAATACATCACCATCAATACTAAATGCTGATGCATGACAGGGACAGATAAAACGTTTTTTATCTTCCTCCCAGTTAATGGAACAACCCAGATGAGTACATCTTAAAGAGACTGCTATAAAACCACCATCTTTAAGTCTTGCAAGAAAAAATCTACCGCCTCGAAAAGGAGTGACTGAATTTGGTTTGAAAGAATCAACCCGACCAGCCTCGATTAATTTCTTAGCTTCTGTTTCTTTACTATTTCCTTTACCTGAGAAAAGAAATCCCGTCACAGCTCCTATAAACTCAGCTCCGGCGAGAATACCAAGACCCATCCAAAGTTTCTTCAAAAAAACTCTTCGGCTCTCTATTTTATCTTCCGGGGGTTCTATTTTAATCGGTTGCTGTTTTTCAGGTTTTGGTTTCTCTATTTTTTTCTTTGATTTCATCTCTTATAGGTTCCACGGAAATGTTAATTGCATATTCGTTCCCCTGAAGAAAATATTAATTAATGTCAGGACTACGAATGAAGTAATGATCAAAACAAATATTGATTGAACTAATTCAGAAAATGACAATTTAAATTTCTTTGTTATGTATTTAGAATAAATCCAAATTATTCCTAAAACAATTAGCAGAGGAATAATTCCATTACTTATTACAGGACTTAGCCAGGACAGTAACATCTCGAAATTAATTAGATATTCATTTAGTAGAACCAAAAAAATTGTAATTGCTACAGCAAACACAACCGAGAGTTTTGCAGATTTTTTCCCTTTGTCCGAAACGAACCATATTCCTGTCGGTGATTGTTCATACTTAAGGAAAGGAATGAATGCAATAAGAATTATTAGAGTAAGTGGGATTAGAAATCCAGCAAAAAAAGGATGAAAATGCATTAATAATTCCTGAATCCCTGCAAAGTACCAGGGAGCTTTTGTTGGATTTAAACTAAAACTCGGATTAGCACGCTCTAACAATGGTGCGTTAAAGAAAACTGCAAAGACCAAAATCAATGCAATCAACGTTAATGCCACTACTCCTTCTTTATAAACAAGGTTGGGATAAGTCGGAACCATAGTCTTTGGTAACTCGGAACGGGGAATGATTACACCACAAGATTTCCTAACCCGCCAAAAATGATATGCCATTAGAAGGAGTATAAGAATCGGAAGCACTGCAGTATGAAAAGTATAAAAAACTATTAATGTTTCTGCGTTTACTTCGGTGCCCAAGATAACAAATTCTCTCAAACTGTTTCCTACTAACGGTATATATTGAAGAATGCTCGTACTTACAGTTACTGCCCAGTAAGCCAGCTGATCCCAGGGAAGAAGATAGCCAGTAAAGTTTGAGAAAATTACCAATGCAAATAAAATTAAACCAATAATCCAATTAACCTGTCTGGGAGATTGATAAGCTCCTGTTAAAAATACTCTAAGCAAGTGCAGGAAAACAATAAGTACAAGAAATACACCGCTCCAATGATGAATGTTTCTAACAAGCTGACCGAATAGAACGTTGTTATGCAGAATTAAAATTGAATCGTAAGCTTTTTGTGGAAACGGTTCATAATAAAATCTTAATAATATTCCTGTAATAAACTGAATTACAATTAATAGCGCAGCCATCCCGCCAAGCCCAAAAGTACGGGTAAATGAAATTGATTCTTCACTTACTGCTGCGGGATGAAGATGGAGTAATATATTTGAAAAAGCTTTGGGCTTTTTTTCTGTAATTTGATTAATCAAATCTGGCAACAAGAATTAATGAGATTAACTGAAGCAAATTTAAGAAAAGTCAGATAAGGATTGTAGATTAATCAGGTTCATTTATTTTTCACTTTTTTGATTCTAGATATGCTCAAAATTAATGCAATAATTATAGGAACTTAAATCTGCTCTTTGATGTAATTAAAAATTAAAAATAAAATTGTCATAAGTGTTAAAGAAAGTTTTGATTTGACTTAGAAGACGTACATTTATCTGTTAAAAACTTAAACTTTAACGTCACTTTCTTTATCCGGAGAATCTTCAACTAGATTCAATCCTGACCTTAAATGCAGATCTCTCTGTGGGAAAGGAATTTCAATTTTCTTTTCTCTAAAGGCCTTCTCAACAGCAATTCGTAAGTCACTCCTGATCTCAATCCATAAGGCGAAATCTGCAGTCCAGCAGCGTAATTCAAAATCGAGAGAGCTTTCACCAAAATCATTGAATAAAACATAAGGTGGTGGAGAAGTAAGAATCTTATCGTTTAGTTTTGCACATTCTAATAAAGTTTCCATAACAAGATTAACATCGGTACCATATGCAACTCCAATCTTTATATCAATCCTCCTTCTATGATCTGATAGAGTCCAGTTTATTAATTTGTTTGAAATTAAGTTCCCATTTGGAACTATCACTTCAGCGCCTTCCCAGGTTTTGATTGTGCTTGATCTAATGCCAATATGTTGTACTCTTCCAGAAAGCTCTTCAACCTGAACTGCATCGCCAATCTGTATGGGGCGTTCAAAAATTAATATTAAACCAGAAATAAAATTCATTACAATATCCTGCAACCCAAACCCAATGCCAATTCCTAATGCACCGGCAAGTAATGCAAAGCTGTTAAGATCAATTCCTGCACCTACGATAGCTATGATAATTCCAAAGCCTATAATCAGGTATGATGATAATATTGATATAGTTCCCGGTACCCCGCGAGGAAGATTAAATTTTGGAAGAACATCACCTTCGAGAATAAATTTTACGAATCTTGCAACAGCTACCGAAAGCCATATCGATATGATAAAGAATATTATATTCCCAAGAGAAATTGATATGTTGCCAATTATCCACTTTTGTCCAAGGATTTTCACCAGCCAATTAAAAACAATCTCCCTTACACCAAAATTGTTAAGTATGATTACAATTGCTAATAACGATATAGCTAACTTCATTATTTTTTCAAGTTTATGTTCTATTATTTCCGGATGATGTTTTACGACATTTAGTATGTTAGCTAGTTTAGTGCATAGAAAGATTATTAATATACCTTCAATTGCAACAGCTGCTGTTAAGAGCAAAATGATACCGAATGTACTATTTATAACTCCAATTATTAACGTAATACTTAACATTACGTAACCAAGTATATTTGCAATTAAAGATATAATGAATATTGTCATCAAAAATATGCTTAAAGCTTTTGCTTTATTTTCGTGTGATTCTTTAGTGAAAGCTTTATCAAACCTTTTTGATGACAGCATCCAGAATAATCCAGACAGGGCAATGACATTAATTAATATTAGCAAAACTCTTTCTATCTCGGTATCATTAGCTGTAATGAGCTGGATTTGCTGAAGGACTAATAACACCGCAAATAAATAAAGTGGTAATCTAAACGCTGGTTTTATTAATCCATTAAGCACAATTATCAATGGAAAGACCACAAGAATTCTCAACAAGCTGATAAGTATCTCAGAGAAGTCACCGTAAAATATTGCAAGAGTAAAGAGGGATATGAGAATAGTTATAGATACAGGAGTCTTTAAAATTTTTAATGCTCTTATTACTTTGGGATCATCGCTCTTTAGATTTCTTGAGTAATATTTTAGAGCAAATATGACTATTAATAAAAGTAGAAAATATATTATGCTGGTTATAAATCTATCTCTCTTTTCTGTATAAAAATCTTCAGTTGTTCGTGTATAAGAATCCCATATACTTTTTACCTGGTATGAAAGACCGTTTGTATCTGCTCTGGCTGAAATAGATTCCCATAGAGGAGGTGAGTTCCTGACAAAGATCTCCCTCTTTTTAGCAAGTAGTAAATCATTAATTTTCCTTATAGTAACATCAACATCGACACTTTGCCTGTAAAGCTTTGCTTGAAAATTTAATGAACTATTAATTTCGTCAACACTGAGGCTTTCTGCATTATTAATCTCTGTTAGAATATTTCCTATTTTATTTATAATAATTTTATCAGCTTTTTCTTCTCTTGCAAGAGTATGGGTTCTTAACCATATATACTTATACTCAAGTAAAGTCTTTTTTTGTTCTTCAAGCTTTTCAGTTACACTTGTTACTTCATCGGACCAATCAGCAATCTGCTTTTTCTGAAATATCCATCGTTTTTTATATTCTTTTAATGTTGTTGTTGATTGTTCCTCCATTTTTACCGAGTCTGTCACGGCTTTTAAAAGTGAATACTTCTTTAAAACTTCATCGAATTTATTCTCAAGATCTTCAATTTCCTCAGGTTTCAGCAATTGATCATACAGGACTGAAAGAAATGCCGAAGTTTCCTCAAGCTTAACCGGGATTTCAGAAATCCTGTAAGTAACCTGTTCTTTCTTTTCAGGTTCTGTTTTTTGAACTGATTGTTCTTGTGCGAGTGAACTAAAGTACGAGAGGACTATAAGATTTAATAGAGTGAAGTAAAAGATTAAAAGAGGTTTCATTTTAAATTGTTAAATGTAAGTTTTTTAAAATCAGTTATTAACTAAAATTAATTTAAGATTACTTTCTTTGCGAATTTGCTTTATCCCTGGCAAACTCCACATAAAATGTCAAGCCTTCAACTGCTTGGAAATATTCACCGGCGAGCATATCTCTATCCGGCAAGTAATTTAAAGAATATTTTGAGCCGGGATAGTTAACATCTCGTAATACTAAAATAATTTTTAAGTTGCCGTAACTCTCTTCAAAAGTAGCACTTTCCACATTTATCGGTCTTGGGTTGAAATAATTAGCTTCAAGAATGCCATCATCTTTTATGCTTTTTATTTTAATCAAATAGCTTGCATCTGTTCTTAACCAATCTCCAACAAGTGCATTTTTATCCTGTGGTTTCTTTTCATTAAAAACAGGACTATCAGAAGAGGTTGGCAAGTAAATAATTAACAAAATTATTACAAGGACTATTACCAGGGTAATAGCTATCAATATTTTCTTATTTCCCATTTGCGTCCTCTCAAAAGTATAGAATTGGCATTCTGATTAATGCACACCTATCAATATAAAGATTACGAAAGTCATTTCCCTCAATTCATTTAGACTAAAACAATTGTTACAGTAACAATCAGTTTGTTACTTAATGAAAATGACCTGAAGCACTATTTTACCTCATAAATATTGTAGTAAAATAAAATTCCTGGTAAATGCAGAATAAGGATCAAGTATTAAAGTTTATTATCACCCGGTTTCCAAACCATCAGAATTGTATAAAAGAACTTTTTGATGAAAGTGAATCATTCAGGTTACTGTGTGAAGATTATTGCGATTGCAGGATAGTGCTTGATGAAACTATAAAAAATAGTAACAAGTCAAGCGATTTGCAGAAGGAGTATCAGGTAATGTTATCAGAAATTGAAGATGAACTTGTTGAAAGAATTACAATCTGAATTTATTAAAGTGAAAACAATTTTATCTAATAATATTTCAACTAAAAAGAAAGGATGCTAAAAATGAAAAATTTGTTCGTTTTATTTTTGAGTATAGTTATGCTATTACTCATTGCCTCTTGTTCAACCGAACAGGATAAAAATTCAATTCCTTATCCTAAAGAAGAATGGAAAGGCGTACAGGGTAAAACCCTCGCCGATTCAAAACCCGATTTCATCGGGCAACCCAAGGCTCCGAAAGGGGCCCCAAATGTACTGGTCATCATGCTTGATGATGCTGGTTATTCAAATGCATCATCCTTCGGAGGTGTCATGAAGACCCCTACTTTCGACCGAATCGGAGATGAAGGCATTCGTTATACACATATGTCTGTAGCTGCGGTCTGTTCCCCTACAAGGGGTTCATTATTGACCGGTTATAACATTCACCAAATCGGTACAGGAATTATATCCGAGTTTGCCACCGGTTATCCCGGCTACAATTCACAGATTGATTACACCACCCCTTCCATTGCTAAAATATTAACTGATAATGGATATTCCACCGCAGCCTTTGGCAAATGGCACAATACGCCCATGGAAGAAGCCTCCCCTGTCGGGCCTTTTAAGAGCTGGCCTACAGGCATTTGGGGATTTGAGTATTTCTGGGGATTCATGGGTGGTGAAACCAACCAGTTCCATCCTTTATTGTACGAAAATACCACCCCTATTGAAACACCCAAAACGAATGCTGATGGATCCACATTCCATTTATCGCAAGGTATGGCTGACCAGGCAATTAAATGGCTGGATAACTGGAAAGGACTTAAGGATGCTCCATTTTTTGTGTACTACACACCCGGGGCGGTTCATGCTCCGATTCAGGTACCCAAAGAATGGAGAGACAAGTATAAAGGACAATTTGACGAGGGATGGCAAGTTTACAGACAACAACTGCTGGAACGTCAGAAAAAACTGGGTTTGGTTGCGGAAGATGCGGAAATGGTCGACTGGCCGGAATCAATTCCCCAATGGGATTCCTTCAGCGAGGAGGGGAAAAGGTATTTATCTCGGCAGATGGAAGTCAATGCCGCTTTTATGGAACATGTAGATTTCAATATTGGCCGGGTAATTAAGCATCTGGAAGATATGGGTGAACTGGACAACACCCTTGTGATTTATCTGACTGCTGACAATGGTTGTACTGGAGAAGGAACGCCAACAGGAACATTCTCCGAA
>JAPHUI010000361.1 GCA_026193755.1 Ignavibacteriaceae bacterium
AATTGAATTAAATATCATCAATAAAACGGCGACAATAAAAAATGTATTCCCAAGAAAGGAAACACTTTTATCCTGAAAGAAATTGTTTGAAAGGGCTGCAAGCACAAAAAAGACCAGCATCGTATTAAAATATATCTTTACATTTTTCCCCTGATTTAAATAGAAAAGATGTCTCAACGTTAACAAGTAGTAAGAGATAAAGCCAATAAATAAAAGTATATAAAAGAGAGAAACGATATTATAACCAAGTCCGGGATTTTGTAGCTTTAGATTAATATTATCAAACAGGTACGGCAGCAAAAAATCAGAAAACTTAATAATAAAAAACATAATAGCGCTTAGAATTCCTACATTCATAACCAGAGATAAAGGAGAGCTTGATCGGGTGTTTTCAAATTTTATTAACGCTAATAATAAAAAGAAGATTGAACAGGCTATAAGAGAGTCAAATAAAATCTTTGAGAGGAGTGTATCTGAGGTTCCTAATAGTAATCTGAAAATAAATATAAGGAATGCAGAAAGGAAAAATAACTGCAGTTGTACGTTTACTATATTTTTAGATGTTTTTGCCATTTAATTAAAATTTTCCTGCAAATAAATTTTTCAAACCGCTTAAATTATTCCACCATAAAATTAAACGAAATTGCTTAATAATTAAAGAAAGCAAGTATAAACGGATATATTCTAGGATGGTTGAATAAATAACGAGACTAGACTATTATCCGGGGGTAGAATAAGAAGAAAACAACAGGTTGGTTTAACTTAGCAAACGCTAAACGTTACTTTCTGGGACTTTTAGTCACTTCTTTATGAACTCTTATTTTCCAGTTTTGCTGTTCTTTGCTGAGCTGTTCTAACTCTCTTTTAAGTTCCTCCATTTGCTCCTTCAAATCGTCTTCAGAGAAATAACGGTTGTAGTAATCTTTATCGAATTGATATTTTGCAAGCATTGAATCATCGAATGGTTCAACTTTTTTTAACTCATCCAGCCTATAAAGATCGAACCCGGGATTCGCCTCGGCAAGAGAATCCATATTAAGTGTATTTAGTTTAACTTCATAACTGTGAACCGAATCGTTATCATAGTATTCAATTTTTATCCCGGATTTTGATCGTTCGACTTTCGGTATCTTATAGGCATAAAAGTGAATATTGTTAGTGGCATTTTCAATTAAAGGACCGATGCTATCAATATCCGGTATTCGCATTTCCGCTATATTATTTTGAGGAATATCCACCCTGCAAATGTTCGAATCAATTGTAATTTTGAAATTGCGTGGTAATTTTTCATTTACTGCAAAATGTCTAAATGTTGAGTCAAACCTAATGTTCACTGCAAATTGTTTGATCTTTTCTTCATATTTTTTTGCATTCTTTTCTAATTCCTTTAATTCTTTTTCATACTGTTCAAAATTAAATTGGTAAGACTCGGCAAAAACTGAATCGGGCGTTACAAAAATGTACTGACCTTCCGGTGAAGTTTTCAGACTTTGCATCGCATTAACAACTCTTAATTTTTCATTGTCAGTTATTCCAGCGGGAACAATTCTGTTAAATCCTTTAATGTTTAATTTTTCCGCTGCCACCAGCAAATCAGCAAAAATAGCTTTTCTATAATTCCATAAATTTGGATTGATAGCAACTGTGTTTTTATCATTTACAAGCACCTGTGATTCCAGAGCCTCACCATAGCTGCCAATTATAGAATCCACACTTTCTTTTTGCTGTTCATTCAGATTCATTGCAGAAATAAATTCATTGTAGCTTTTCCTCTTCACTTTTTCATCACCGGTACGGATTTCAAAGAATTCTTTTCCAGAATCATCGTACCCCAGAAGCAGATACTGCTTACGGGAATTATCGAGTGGAAGTTCATTGTTAAATGCAAAATTGAAGATATCATCATTAGTAAGATTTGCAGCATACAAAACCGGCTGAAGATTTTCTTTGTAGAATCCCGCAATTGCTTCTTTCTGCTGGTCCCATAACTGATCAACAAAGTCGGGATTGAACTTTAACATTACCATTACAGCAATAGTAACTATTGCCAACGCAGTAACAGGAAGCCATCTGCTTACTCTTTTAGTTTCAACTTTTTCTCCTTCAATAGCTGCCATCAGACGGGTTTCGAAGAAAGGAGATTCGGGTATTCTTTTGACCTGCTGAGTTAGCTGCTTGATTTTCCTCAAATCCTCGAGCTGTTTCCTAAGTTCAAGTGAAGTTTGTATAAGTTTTTCAACTTCAGATTTTTCTGATTGAGATAATTCATCATCCAGATAAGCAGAAAGTAATTCCCTGTTCATAGTATCATTACTCATCATAATAACTCTCTTTCAAGAGGTTGTAAAATCTCCTTCAATCGTTCCCTTCCTCTGAATATTCTTGACTTAACAGTGCCCATTTCACACTTCAAAGTTTCTGAAATCTCCTGGTAACTGAATCCTTCAATGTCCTTAAGAACAAGCGGCATTCTCAGTTTTGCCGGTAGTTTTGATATTGCATCCATAACTATTCTTGAAACATCGTTATTCTCGGCAGGGGTGGTATATTCGGTAACCTCAGTTCCCTCTTCAAGTGGTGAAAAAATCTTTCTTACGTTCATTTTTCTTAAATAATCCTTGCATCTGTTTACTGTAATCCGGTAAAGCCAGGTCGTGAACTGAGATTCAAACCTGAAATACTTAAGATTCTTATAAACCGTAATGAAAACCTCCTGAGCAATATCATCAACAAGTGCACTATTATTCATTGTTACGTAAACTATATTCCTTACTTTTTCTTTATGCCTTTTAACCAGGATCTGAAAAGCAGAACTATCGCCATCAATAAATTGCCTGATTATTGCATAATCATCATCTATTGAAAGTACTTGAGGCTGCTGCAAATCCTTTTCTTTATCGTTTGAAACCATTTTTTAGACGTAAATTTTTCTTTGTTGTTCCAATTTATCAAATAAGTATCAAATCAGAAACTATTGAAATAAAGCTTAGCTGAATAGTTGCAAAAGTATGCATAACTAATTAAATTTCGATGAAAATTTAAAGGAGAATTTCATGAAAATTAAAACCACCGAAAAATATGGAGCAGTAATACTTGAATTAAAGGGAAATGTGATGGGTGGTGACGATACCAAAGATTTTAACGACCTGCTTCATAAATTAATTGATGAAGGGAAAACGAGAGTAATAATTGATCTCGGAGATGTTAAGTTTATGAACAGCTCCGGGCTTGGAATGATGATAGGCGGTTTAACTACAATGAAAAAAGCTAACGGTTATTATAAACTTGCTAATGTAACTGATAAAATTGAGAGTTTACTTATTATAACTAAATTGATTACAATTTTTGAAAATTACGAATCCGTTGAAGCTGCAGTGGAATCGCTGCCAAAATAAACCTGATAAAAGAATTAATCTATCGGAGACTCCGGATTGAAAAATTCGGAGTTTTTGTTTTGTCTCCTAAATCTATCCTAAAACAAATCAAAAATATATGAGTGTTACAGTTCTTGTCGGAAGCCAGTGGGGCGATGAAGGCAAAGGAAAAATTGTAGATATACTTAGCGAGAAGTATAAAATTGTTGCAAGGTATCAGGGCGGTGCAAATGCCGGACATACCGTAATAATTGGTGAGGCAAAATATATCTTGCACTTAATTCCGGCTGGAATTTTAAGAGAGGATGTTATTTGTGTTATTGGTAATGGTGTGGTTATAGATCCCACCGCTTTACTAGAAGAAATAAACCTTCTGGAAAAAAACGGAATCAGTGTTGAGGGCAGATTATTTATAAGTCATAATGCTCATCTTATAATGCCTTACCATAAACTGCTGGATTCAATAAGCGAAAGCGGTACATCAAAAATTGGTACTACAGGAAGAGGAATCGGTCCTTGTTACATTGATAAATTTGCCCGTAAAGGAATAAGGATAGTTGATCTGCTTGACAGAACAGAGCTGGAGAAGAAAATCAGATTGAACCTTAAAGAAAAGAATGAACTACTGGAAAAAGTTTATGAGCACAAAGGTCTTGATGTTGATGCAATTGTAAAAGAATATCTTGAATTCGATCGTACAATTGATAAATATATTAAAGACGTTCCTTCATTTTTAAATAATGCCATCGCAGAAGGAAAATCTATTTTGCTCGAAGGCGCGCAGGGAACATTACTGGATGTTGATCACGGAACTTATCCTTTTGTTACTTCAAGCAATCCGACTTCAGGAGGGGCCTGCACCGGAACCGGTATTCCGCCAACAAAGATTGATTCTGTTCTCGGAATTGTGAAAGCATACACAACACGTGTTGGAAATGGTCCCTTCCCAACTGAACTTTTAGACGAAGATGGTGAAAAACTTAGAAAAATCGGAGCTGAATTTGGTGCAACGACAGGCAGACCGAGAAGATGCGGATGGTTCGATGCCTTTCTTGTCTCTTATTCTCAAATGGTTAATGGAATTACTTCGGTCGCAATAACCAAGCTTGATGTGCTTAGCAGTTTTAAGAAGATAAAAGTTTGTGTCGGTTATGAAATAAACGGGAAGAAAATAAAATACTTTCCAACCTCAGTTGAACAGCTATCTAAAGTAACTCCGGTATACGAAGAACTTGATGGATGGAACAAAGACATATCCAATTGTCATTCCTACGATGAACTTCCTGCTAAGACAAAAGAGTATCTCAATTTCATTGCTAAACATTCCGGGATTAATATCGGTATTATTTCCGTAGGAGCTAAACGAAAGCAAACCTTTTATGCCAACAATTGATTTATATTAAATTTATTTTAGCTCTGTTCGATTGTATTTTCACCCTGAATTTTACTTTCCTTTTCTCTAATTTTAAGGTCAGTTAAAACTTCATTTTTTAAGGTGTTTTATGAAAATGTCGGGCGGACCTGCTTCTGTAAATATCAAAATTATTCTGCTTACTATTGCTGTGCTGATTGCAATCGGTACCCTTTACTATACGCAGACCCTTGTTTCAAAACTCCAGGAAAAAGAAAGACAGATTGTTGAGCTTTACGCAAAAGGTATTGAGTATGTTGCAAATACAACCAACCCTGACGTTGACATCACTTTTCTATTTGATAATATTATTAAACCAATTGACTTTCCCCTAGTACTTTCCGATGCAGAAAATAACGTAAATTTTTACAGCCGAACAGATGTAAGAAATGTTCAAATTGATTCGACTTTGAATGCTGAGCAGTTTAAAGTTTTCATAACAGATCTGATATCTGAAATGGATGCAGCACACCCACCAATCGAAGTAACATACGAAGACTCAATCGTTTTAACCAAAATTCATTATGGTGATTCCGAACATATTAAGCAGCTTCGTTATTACCCGTACATTCAGTTAATAATCGCTGCACTGTTTATCGTACTGGGTTATATAGGCTTCAGCAGTATTAAGCGAAGTGAACAGAGCAATATTTGGGTTGGGATGGCAAAAGAAACCGCCCACCAGTTTGGAACTCCGATCTCAAGTCTTATGGGCTGGCTGGAAATGCTGAAAATAAATTATAAAGAACCTGACAAGGTTTTGGATATTTCTGAAGAAATAAGCAACGATGTTGAAAAGTTAAATAGAATCACCTACAGGTTTTCAAAGATTGGTTCCAAACCGGAACTTACTAAAACAAATGTTATTGAAGAACTTAAAAGTGTTACAGCATATTTTGAAAGAAGACTTCCTCAGACCGGAAAATCGGTGGAATTAAAAATCTTTGGTGATGAAAATGCGTGTGCACAAATTAACCCGGAGTTGTTTGAATGGGTAATTGAAAACCTGATAAAAAATGCACTTGATGCAATTGATGAAGATACCGGGCGAATTGAAATGACAGTTAACGAATTAAAGAAGCATGTTGAAGTTGAAGTAAAGGATAGTGGGAAGGGTATTGAGATCAAGCGAAGAAAAGATGTATTCAGACCAGGTTACAGCACCAAGAAGAGAGGCTGGGGATTAGGACTGAGTCTTTCCAAAAGAATTATCGAAGGTTATCATGGCGGAAAGATTTTTGTTAAAAGTTCTATGCCGGGTGAAGGAACAATATTCAAAATCTTACTTAAGAGATGCTAGCTTATCATTATTAGTTTACCACAATAGTGACGTTAATTAGTATTAGTTCCGCTTCTATAAAATCCATCTAAGAATGTGCAAATACTACTACATTCAGTTCATTCTTCAAATAATATTATATCCCGCAAGATTTGACGGTTTTTAGCTTTTACACAATTTGATTGCCCGGGTCGAAGGACATTTGGTCTATGGAAGCTACATTTTACAGGTAATTCTTACCCACACACCAATTTATTTAATATTTAAGCTAAAAGTGAAAGAAAATCGAATTGAAAACCAATGGCACTGATGTTGTAAAAAGAAATACGAAATAGTTTAAGCATAGCATCCCTCCAAATATGACACACAAA
>JAPHUI010000028.1 GCA_026193755.1 Ignavibacteriaceae bacterium
AAGAAAGATATCTGGTTAATAATGGATGACATTTATCATCGCTTAATTTTTGACGGCAGAAAAATCATCAACCCATACAAGTATGCAAAGAAATTTGATGAGAATTCTAAACTCATTATTATTAACGGTGTATCAAAGCAGTATGCTATGACGGGCTTCAGAATTGGTTGGGCAGTTGGCAATAAAAAAGTTATTGAAGCAATGAGTAATATTCAGGGGCATCAGACTTCCGGTCCCTCGGTTCTTCTACAGAAAGCTGCAGTTGGCGCACTTAACGGAATCCAGTCAAGCGTTGAATCGTTGAGAGTAACTCTGGAAAACAACCGAAATGTAATGGTTGATTTATTACATTCATTTGAAGGAGTTAAAGTAACGAAACCGGATGGGACATTTTATTGCTTCGCTGATTTTAGTGTTTATAATAAAAGTTCAAATCAACTTTCCGCATTCTTAATCAATAAGGTTCAGGTACTTACGGTTCCGGGTGCTGAATTCGGACTAGAAGGTTATTTAAGATTAAGTTATTGCGGTTCAATCAAAGATATTCAAGATGGAATAGAAAGAATGAAATGGGCACTTGATCTTAACTCACCTAACGAACTCTATATTGGCGACAGAAAATTAGTGAGGGATTGGTCATGAAATATTTAGAATTTGATACACCGGCAATAAAACAGGCAATGGATCTTGCTTCTGATTTCAGATTGAAAAATCAGGGCTTCACTGATCTTGACCGTGTCTTCTGGAATCTTCCCGACGAAGCTTTATACGAAGAAGCTGTTTTTAGAAATGAGGGGAAAGTCACCAAAGGCGGGCCCTTACTCGTTAACACTAAACCTCACACTGCACGTGCTGCAGCTGATAAATTTATCGTAGAGGAAGAAGGTACAAAGGATAAAATCTGGTGGGGTGTTTACAACCGTCCATTTAGTCAGGAAAAATTTTCTGCACTTATGGCAAGAGCAAAAGCCTTCTGCCAAGGTGAAGAATTATTTGTGCAAGACGTTTATGCAGGAGCTGATCCTGATTACAGAATGAAAGTTAGAGTTATTACCGATAAAGCATGGATAAGTCTGTTTGCAAGAAATATGTTTATTACAACGGAAGACCGTGATGAGCTTAAAAACTTTGTCCCCGAATTCACGATACTAACTTTATCCGGATTCAAAGTTGATCCTGCAATTGATGGTACAAGGACTCAAACAGCAATCGTTTTAAATTTTGCTGAAAGAACAGCAATCATAGCTAATTCACTTTATGGTGGAGAGGTAAAAAAATCAGTATTTACAGTGCTTAACTTTTTATTAACATTTCAGGATGTACTTCCTATGCACTGTTCAGCAAATGTCGGAAAGAAGGGTGATGTTGCATTGTTTTTCGGATTAAGTGGAACAGGTAAAACAACTCTTTCAGCAGATCCAAACAGGTTGCTTATTGGTGATGATGAGCATGGCTGGAGCGGTAATGGTGTTTTCAATTTTGAAGGTGGATGTTATGCAAAAGTGATTCGTCTTTCTGCCGAAGCTGAACCTGAAATCTACGCTACAACAAGAAGGTTCGGTACTATCCTGGAAAATGTTGTGTTCGATCCAGTTAGCAGATATATCGATCTTGAGGATGATATAATAACTGAAAACACACGCTGTTCTTACCCGATTGAATTTATCCCAAATATTGTTTCCGAAGGATATGTTCATTCTCATCCAAAAAATATCATTTTCCTAACCTGCGACGCTTCGGGTGTTATGCCGCCTATTGCAAGACTAAGTCCTGAACAAGCGCAGTATCATTTTATTAGTGGTTATACTTCAAAGATTGCTGGAACGGAAATCGGTTTAGGAATTGAACCACAGATAACTTTCTCTGCTTGCTTTGGTGCGCCGTTTATGGTTCGACATCCGTACGAGTATTCTCAAATGTTGAAAGAAAGAATGCTGAAGCACAAAGCCAATGTTTGGCTGGTTAACACCGGTTGGGTTGGCGGAAGATTCGGAGTTGGAAAACGAATTAGCATTCGTCATACAAGAAATCTTTTAAATGCAGCACTCGACGGCAAGCTGGATAAAGTAGAATACAGAAAAGATAAGCTGTTTGGATTTGAAGTGCCTCTCTCCTGCCCCGAAGTTCCTGAAGATGTGCTCGAGCCTTCCAATAGTTGGGGAAACAAAGATGAATACTGGAAAAAGTACGATGCTCTAGCAGCCAGGTTTGTAGAAAACTTTAAACTCTTTACTGATGGTACTGCGGAAGAAGTTAAAAAAGCTGGACCGGTGAGGTTGAAAGTATAAATTATTTAT
>JAPHUI010000243.1 GCA_026193755.1 Ignavibacteriaceae bacterium
GTTAAATGATGTGTATGAAGAAATATTAAATCAATTACTGCCTGAAGCATTTGCTGTTGTTAAATCTACCTGCGAAAGACTGCTCGGAAAGAGCTGGACTATTGTTGGCAACAAGATAACCTGGGATATGGTCCCATATGATGTTCAGTTAATTGGCGGAATTGTTTTGCACCAGGGTAAAATAGCAGAGATGGCAACTGGTGAAGGTAAAACTCTTGTCGCAACCTTACCAATTTATTTAAATGCACTTACCGGCAGAGGTGTTCATCTGGTTACGGTAAACGATTATCTGGCTCAGCGTGACAGCGAGTGGATGGGTGAAATTTTTAAGTTTCACGGACTTACTGTTGGCTGTATTATCAATACTATGAGTCCCGAACAAAGAAAAGAAATTTATAAAATGGATATCACTTACGGTACAAATAATGAATTTGGTTTCGATTACCTGCGTGATAATATGGCTGTTGATAAAGAGGGACAGGTGCAGCGTGGACATAATTATGTAATTGTAGATGAAGTGGACTCAGTTCTGGTTGATGAGGCAAGAACTCCACTTATCATTTCCGGTCCCGTTGATGTAGACGATCAGAAGTTTAATGAAATGAAACCAAAGATTGAGCGGGTTTTCAGGAAGCAAAAGAATCTTGTAGCGAATATGTTACAGGAAGCTGAAAAAATACTTCAGGAGAATGGACAGACTCCCGAAGCAGGTGTGCATATCTTCAGGGCTTACAGAGGTTTACCTAAAAGTAATAAACTTTCCAAGATTTTAAGCGATGCATCGAACAAAAAATTAATGCAGGATACTGAGCTGGAGTATCTTCGTGAAAAAGCAAAGAACATGCACATTATTGATGATGAACTTTACTTTGTAATCGATGAAAAAAACAATACCATTGAGCTTACTGATAAAGGACGCGATGAACTCGCACAGGGGACAGGTTTGGAAAAAGAATATTTTATTCTTCCCGATCTTGGAACTGAAATAAGCAAGTTTGAACACGATCCAAATATGTCCGAAGAAGAAAAAATTAAAAGGAAAGATGCACTTTACAGCCACTACTCAGAAGCGAGCGATAGAATTCACACACTTAATCAGTTGCTAAAAGCTTATACATTATTTGATAAAGATGTTGAATATGTAGTAACTGAAGATGGTAAAATTGCAATCGTTGATGAGTTTACAGGACGAGTACTACCGGGCAGAAGATACAGCGACGGACTTCATCAGGCAATTGAAGCAAAAGAAAATGTTAAAGTTGAAAGAGACTCGCAGACACTCGCTACAATCACACTTCAAAATTATTTCAGAATGTATAACAAGCTTGCCGGAATGACAGGTACAGCTGAAACAGAAGAGAATGAGTTCTTTCAGATTTACGGTCTTGAAGTAGTCGTAATTCCAACTAACGAACCATGTGTTAGGGATGATACTGATGATTCGATATTTAAAACTAAGAGAGAAAAATATAATGCTGTTCTGGATAAAATAGAAGAACTGAAAAAAGAAGGCAGACCGGTTCTTGTTGGCACAACCTCTGTTGAAGTTTCTGAAACAATAAGCAGAATGTTAAAACGAAAAGGAATTCAGCACAACGTATTGAACGCAAAGCAGCATCAGCGGGAAGCAGAGGTCGTTGCACACGCCGGTGAAATCAGTGCTGTAACTATTGCCACGAATATGGCAGGAAGAGGAACTGATATAAAATTGGGAACGGGCGTAGTTGATAGAGGTGGTTTATTTATTCTTGGAACCGAGAGACACGAGTCTCGTAGAATTGACAGACAGCTTCGAGGTCGTTCGGGAAGACAGGGAGATCCGGGAATGACCAAATTTTTCCTTTCGCTTGAAGATGATTTAATGCGGCTGTTTGGATCGGATCGGATTTCATCAGTTATGGAAAGGATGGGTCTGAAGGAAGGTGAAGTTATCCAGCATCCATTGATAACTCGTTCTGTTGAACGAGCTCAAAAGAAGGTTGAAGAAAATAACTTCTCTATCAGAAAAAGACTTCTGGAATATGATGATACAATGAATTCGCAGAGAGAAGTAATTTATACAAAAAGAAATCGTGCTTTGCAGGGTGACAGATTAAAAAGTGAAATTTTCGATCTTCTCGAAGAATATATTGATGAAGTAGTTGAGAAACATTTTGATAATATGGAAGCAGATCTTATTAAAGAAGAAATGATGTTCAGACTTCTTGTTGATGTAAAAATTGATCCGGCAGAGTTTGAAAAACTCGGTAAGGAGGGTTTGAAGAATAAACTTTTAGATGCCGCAAAAGAATTCTACCGTAGAAAAGAAGAAATGTTAAGCTCGGAGCTGATGGCAAGGCTCGAACGTTATGCAATGCTCAGTGTAATTGACCAGAAGTGGAAAGAACATCTTAGAGAAATGGATGATTTAAAAGAAGGAATCGGACTTCGAGCGTATGGTCAGAAGGATCCACTGGTCGAGTATAAAGGGGAATCTTTTAAACTTTTCGTAACGCTGCTTGAAGAGATCAGGAACGATGTTGTTTCATTTGCTTTTAAATTCTTCCCGCACGCTCCTGCTGAAGTTCAGCAGCAGAGACGGCAGCCGGTATCAAGAATGACTGAAAGCAAACAAGTGACTACAAATATCGGACTTCAAGTTTCACGACAAGGCTCGCCACAAGTCGCCGGGAAAATGCAGCCGATACAGGTTGCTGAAAAAGTTGGAAGAAATGATCCTTGTCCTTGCGGTAGCGGGAAAAAATATAAAAACTGTCACGGCAGATAAGAGATTTCAATGAAAAAAATTGAAGCAATCATAAGACCTTTTAAACTTGAAGAAGTTAAAGAAGCACTCGTCGAAGAAGGAATCAGGGGTTTAACCATCTCCGAAGTGAGAGGATATGGACGTCAGAAAGGTCACACTGAAACTTATCGTGGAAGCGAATACAGGATCGAATTTGTACCGAAAATAAAAATTGAAGTTGTAGTTGAAGATTCTAAAGTAGAAAAAATAGTTGATGCCATATTAAAAACTGCTAAATCCGGGCAGGTTGGAGACGGTAAGATATTTATTTACAATGTTGAAGATGCTGTCAGGATTAGAACCGGGGAATCGGGCAAAGACGCCTTGTAATTTATTTTGCCTTTTTGTTTTAGTTATTCTTTAATAGCTTCAAATGCCATGTTGACCATTCTTTTTAAAGACAGAATTTTTGTTTTACTTGCTTTACTTTTTTTTCTCTCCGGTTGTGGAGTATGGGAAAGCTTTACAACTTATTTCAATCTTTATTATAATGCCAGCGAACTGTTTGAAAAAGCAGAATCTCAATTAAATGATCAGAAGAAGGATGTATTCTCAACTGAACCAACGGCTATTCCGGGCAACGTAGCCAGCGACCTTCAAAAAGTAATTGAAAAATGTTCAAATATTCTTCAATTCAGTCCAAACTCGTCGTATGTTGATGATGCACTGATGATGCTTGGCAAATCGTTCTACTATCAGAAGAGTTACCTTAAATCACAAAAGAAATTCGAAGAACTTATCACTTCACAACCGAATAGTGGCTATATACTTGAAGCTAATTTGTGGATCGGCAAATGCCAAATGAGACTTAGAAATTTTCCTGAAGGTCTTGCTAAACTTACAGAAGTAAGAAATATTGCGATTGAGGAAGGTGAAGATGAAATTGTTCAAGAAGCATACATTGAAGAAATAGTTTACAGGAAAACAATAAATGATATTCCGGGTGCAATTGTTGCCGCCAATGCATTTCTTAAGATATCGGATGATGATAAAATAAATGCTGAATTATGGTTCGAAGTTGGAAACCTGAACCTTGAAATAGATGATAAAGAGAATGCTGTAGAAGCCTACAGGAACGTATTCGAATATTCACCTGATTATGAACTTGAGGTTTCTGCGAAATTAAAACTTGGAAAGAGTTTGAGGGAATTAGGTAAATCAGAAGAGGCCCTTTCAATATTTGAGGATATGCGTTCAGAAGATAAGTATGAAGATAAATATTCTGATATTGATCTTGAATTAGGAATAACCGAAGCAGCTCTTAAAAATTATCAGGAAGCAATTGATCAGCTTACTCTTGTAGACACAACTTATAAAAGCTCGCCTAATTCCGGTGCAGCTAAATATGAATTAGCTTTAGTTTACGAGAACGGTTTAAAACATTTAGATTCTGCTGCTGTTTATTACAAGAAGGCAGCTGCCACAACATTGCCGAAAGAATATATAGAGCCTGCTAGAGATAAAAACAGACTTTTCACCAGGTACACTTCGTTAAGATCTGAGCAGAATAAATACGGAAAGCAGCTCTATTATCTTCTTAATCCTGATGAATTTGTTAAAGATTCGTCTCGTTATGTTCAGGATTCTCTTGCAATGGCCGAAGAGATTTCGAATGTTAAAGAACTGCAGGAAATCTGGTCAGGTTTGGATACTTTGATGCGTGGCGGGCAGGATACTACCGGATTTTATCAGGACTCATCAAAAGTTGTTGATACTCTTTTTACATTCCTTAAGGATTCATTACAATATGTGAACCGTGATTCTATTTTTTCATGGATTAGAAATCCTAAGCCTCAGGATTCACTGCTTGTTGCAGAATTTGATAGTATGCTTACTAACAGAACTTTCGATCCGAATGCAAAACAAGTTTTGGAACTAAGAAGACGTGAACAGGAAAACTATACAAGCCAGCTGGTTGCTTCATTACCCGACACATTAAAATTTAAGAATAATCCTCCGAAGCGTCCAAAAATATCCGAGGATTCCCTTAATACTATTTTAGCTAAAAATCAGCTTGATCTTGGAAACCTATTTTTATCCGAACTGAATTTCCCTGATTCAGCATATTGGTATTATAATAGTAATCTTACGGATTATCCAAATACGCCTTACTACGCTACAACTCTTTTTGCAATGGGTACTTATTACCTTACGGTCAATGATAAAAACAAAGCTGATAGTTTATTCAATATTGTTTATAATGATTACCAGAATGAAAACATTGTCAATGCTGCAGCAGATATGCTTAATAAGCCACTTATTGATTTAACCTATGACCCCGCGATGGATAAATACACTGAAGCTGAAAAATATTTGCTGGCAGGTGAATTTCAGACTGCAGTAAATAAGTTTAAAGAAATTCCGGAACTTTATCCATCATCACCAGTGGCTCCAAAAGCAATTTACGCGTCCGGGTGGTTGGAGGAAAATGAACTAAATAATCCTGAACAGGCGGCGGAATATTACGATACTTTAATTGCCAGATATCCTTCTTCTGAATACGTCAGGACGATAGCTCCTAAAATTAATATTTATAAGCAGGAAAAGCGGAAAGAGGCAATGGCTTTAAAAGATTCTTTAAATGCACTTGCTCATTCAGATTCGCTGGCTTCGGATACGCTCCTTGTCCAGGAAGAAACAGTTCCAACTGAAGACACAATTCGTGTTGCAGTTTCTGAAGAGGATCAGTTGCCTGTTCGGAAAGAGGAGCAGCCCAAAATTGACGAGAAAAAAGTGCACGCTACTAAAGAACCTGTTTGGAACCCTAGAAAGAAAAGATAAAATTAATATAAAAACTTAAAGAGCAAAGAAAATTATTTGCTATAATTTGTTTTAGTTTTTTTACTCTGTTGCTTTAATTTAATTGAAGCGAAAAATTCCAGCCAGATAACCGTCATAAAATATTATGAATCGCCGCGAGCTTTTAGAATTAATTGAAGAAGGGGAGAACATCCAGTGTGAATTTAAAAGGCATTTCACAACTCCTCAGAAAATTGCAAAAGAGATGATTGCTTTTGCAAACACCAAAGGGGGATATTTAATTTTTGGTGTTGATGATGATAGGGAAGTTATTGGAGTAGATAGTGAAAAGTCTGAATCTGAAATGATAAAAGACGCCGCTGAGAATTACTGTGAACCTCCGCTTATCTATTCAATTGATTTTATTGAAGTTTACGGGAAAGAAATTGTCGTTGCCACAATTCCCGAATCTGAAAGCAAACCACACCGCATTCAGGATTATCAGAATGAATTGGATATTAACAAAGCAGTTGTAATTGTTCGTGTAAATGATAAAAGTGTGCAGGCAAGTAAAGAAATGGTAAGGATACTCCGTGCAAACACAGCTGATCTGGCATTAAAAAAATATACGATAGGTCAGGTTGAAAAAATGGTTTTTGAATATTTAGGTAAATACGAACGAATCTCAGTTAAAGAATTGAGTAATCTTGTTAACATATCTGAACGAAGAGCTTCAAGAACTCTTGTAAAAATGGTTCGTGCAAATCTGCTCTTAATTCACACCAAAGATAACGGCGAGGAGTTTTTTACTGCATTTGCGTAAATCAGGAATCAAAAATCTCCCTCAACTTAAATATCGTTACTCCATAAGCAACTGCTACGTTTAATGATTGCTTTATTCCGAATTGCGGAATCTCAATTGAAAAATCACACAAATCCAAAAGCTCCTGCGAAACGCCAGAGATTTCATTTCCAATTAAAAGACAAAGAGGAAAAATATCTTTCTTCAATTCATAGTAAGGAAAACTTTTGGTCGTTAATTCAAGAGCTCCAACTTTGATTCCTTTCTCTTTCATTTGCTTAATTACTTCCTTTGGATCTTTTACATATTCCCATTTCACACTTTCGGTTGAACCGAGTGAAGTTTTTAAAACATCTTTTTTACCTGAAGGTAATTCGGGATGAGGGGGATAAGGGGTATAGCCACACAAATGTAGTTTTTCTATCATCGCACCGTCTGAAGTTCGGAATATTGAACCGACATTGTATGAACTTCTAATGCTATTCAACAAAACATAAACAGGAAGTTTCTTTACTTTGTGAAGTGATTCTAAAGTGCTTCTGTTTTTTGCTATTTCGTCGTGTGTTAATTTTTTCAATTGTCAGCCCCTTTCCTTGGGAAATGGGTTTTGGGATAGGCCAATTGTCCGCAAGCCGCAGCTATATCATCTCCCTGAGTATTTCTCAACATAACAGTTATATTTTTTTCTCTGAGCTTATCTGCAAACCATTGAATTTTATCTCTTGAAGATGATTCTAGTTCACCCGCCAGGCCTGAAGGATTCATATGTTTCAAAGAATTGAAAGGAATAATATTTAATTTACTCGGCATAGTACTCATCAGTTTTGCTAGTGCTTTAATATCTTCACTCCGATCGTTAATATCTTTAAGCATAACATATTCAAATGTGATTCGGGTTCCTGTTCTTTTAGCATAGTCTTTCAGCACTTCAATATTTTCTTTTAAAGAATACTTTTCATTTATCGGCATAATACTACTTCTGATATCTTCAAAACAGGAATGCAAAGAAAAGGCAAGCTTAACATTCAATCCGGTTTCATCAAGCTCTTTTATTTTTGGTGCAATTCCAGCTGTTGAAACTGTAATTTTTTTCAAACTTACTCCAGTAGTTAGCTCTTCAGCAAATATTTCGAGCGACTTAACAGTTTCCTTAAAATTCAGAAGAGGTTCGCCCATACCCATATAAACAATGTTGGTTATCTCACCGTCTTTGTAATCTTTACTACTAAGTTTGAATTGATCAAAAATTTCACCTGCAGTAAGATTTTTTTTATAACCCATCAATCCGGTAGCACAGAATTTACAATCTAATGGACAACCAACTTGCGTGGAGACACAGAGGGTTGTTCTTTTCCTTTCCGGAATCACCACCGATTCAATTTTATTGCCTTCAGCAGTTTCGAAAATGTATTTTTTTGTTTTTGTGGAAGTTGATATTTTTGATGTTACTAGACTTAGTGTATCAATATTAAATTCTTTCGATAATCTTTGACGAAGTGATTTTGGCAGGTTATTCATTTCACCGAAGTCATCCACCAGGTCACCGTACATCCATTTGAAAACCTGTTCTGCTCTAAATGCAGGTTCATCAATATAAAGAAAATATTCTCTCAACTCTTCGAGAGTTAAACCTTTTAACGTTTTTTTAATTTGTTTATTTTCTTTTACAACCATAACTCAAAAATAGCCTATCAAACCTCATCTGACAATATTAACAACAAGCTTTCAAATATTAAGCTATACCTGATTTCATGATAGCATCTTTGCCTTAGATTTTATATTACCGTATTTTTGAATATAGAATAATTAAACTTCAAGCAAAAACTTCTAATTATAACTAAACAGGGTGAATAATGAATTTTGATTTTACAGAAGAACAGTTAATGATCCAGGAATCCGCTCGCGATTTCGCTCAAAATGAAATTGCACCAACTTCAGTTGAACGTGATATTAAAGCAGAATTTCCTACTGACATTGTAAAAAAGATAGGGGAACTTGGTTTCTTAGGAATGATGGTTTCTCCTGATTACGGTGGTGCTGGAATGGATACAATCAGTTACGCACTTGCAATGATCGAAATTTCTAAAGTTGATGCCAGCGTTGGTGTTATTATGTCCGTTAACAATTCCCTCGTCTGCTGGGGACTGGAAGAATATGGATCTGAGCAAATAAAGCAAAAGTACCTTGTTCCACTTGCAAAAGGAGAAAAACTCGGTGCTTTTGCACTTTCGGAACCGGAAGCTGGAAGTGATGCAACTAAACAACATACGATAGCAGATAAAGATGGTGAATTTTATGTATTAAATGGAATAAAAAACTGGACTACCAACGGATTTTCAGCCGATTATCATCTGGTGGTGGCAACAACTGATAAATCTAAAGGACATCATGGAATTTCAGCTTTTGTTGTTGAAAAAGGAACACCCGGTTTTGGACATGGAAAAAAAGAAGATAAGATGGGAATAAGAAGCTCAGACACTTGCTCTCTTACTTTTGAAAATTGCAGAGTACCTAAAGAAAATATGATTTGGGACGAGGGGAAAGGTTTTAATTTTGCTATGAATACTTTAAACGGTGGTAGAATTGGAATTGCTGCCCAGGCACTTGGAATTGCTGAGGCTTCGTTGGAAGCAGCGATAAAATATTCCAAAGAAAGAAAAGCATTTGGTAAAGAGATTGCCAGTCTTCAGGCAATTCAATTTAAGATTGCTGATATGGCAATGAAACTTGACGCAGCAAAACTGCTTACTTTCAAAGCAGCGGCTATGAAAGATGCAGGCAAAAAATATTATGCTGAAGCTGCAATGGCAAAACTTTATGCTTCAAAAGCTGCAGTTGAATGTGCTCTTGAAGCGATTCAGATTCATGGTGGTTATGGTTATGTAAGGGAATATCTTGTTGAAAGATACTTGCGAGATGCAAAAATAACTGAGATTTATGAAGGCACTTCTGAAATACAAAAGATAGTTATAGCCAGGTCATTACTTGACGCAAAGTAATTATAAATTTTTTTTCATTCTTTTATTTCTTTCTACTTCTGCTTTCTGCCAGATTGATAATCTCAAATGGCAGAAGGTAGATTTTTCTTACGAAAAACCTGATAATTTTATTCCTAGAAATTATTCATTTGAAGCTGATAATGCTGGTGAGTTATTAACTAAATCGTTTGCGAATGCTTACTGGTTTTTTATTTCTGATGTTGATGGAAATAACTGTCCTTTCCGTCCATCCTGCTCTGTTTTCTTTCTTGAAGCTGCTAAAGAAGCAAATATCTTCCAGGCATCACTAATGTTCTTCGATAGGTTCACACGAGATACAAACTTTGCGAAAGGTCGTAATCATTATCCTAATGTCAGAAGTGGTTATTTTTATGATCCACCTCAGAATTATACACTAAATCAGGGGAAAATTAATTACATCCCTCCTGCATTTATTGTAGATGATGAATGAAAGATATTCTTACATTTTTTTTTCTAATCCCCTTTGCAGTCTATTCACAATCAACCACATTTGATTTCCACGCCCCCCAAAACATAAAAAAATTTGCCGATTACCTCTTTTGCCAGGGAGATTATTTAAGAGCAGTTGAAGAATATGAATCAATTAAGAACATTAGTTTAAATGATACTATTGATTTCAAAATAATATTGTGCTATTCTGAAATTGGTTTATACCAGATGTCGAATTTATCAGAAGTTCGATTATCAAATTCAGTATTTAAGAATGAAGCTGAATGCCTGAGCTTAAAAAATCGATTCAAAGAATCACTAAACTCTTTCTACCAATTATCGGAAATTCAATTTCCTACATTTTCTGGAGATGACCCAGTTACTCTAAATTACTTTAATAAATTAATTAGTGCTTCTTACCTGTTAGGAAGTAACGAGGTAATTTCGAAAGAAGAAATTATAAATCCGTTTGATGATTCTGAAAAAAAAACAGTATCATCGTTTTATGATATGAAAACAAACCCATCATACAAAAGTCCGACGCTCGCAGGAGTATTTTCTGCTGTAATTCCTGGCAGCGGCAAAATGTATGTTGGCGAGTGGGGTGATGGAATAACTGCACTTCTTGCAACTGGTTTGCTTGCTTTTCTCGCTTATGATAATTTCAGAGCCAATCATAAAACCAGAGCTTGGATATTTACGGGACTTGGTGCTTTCTTCTATTCAGGGAATATTTACGGCTCAATAGCTGCAGCACAAATATTTAATGCCCGGGTTAATTTTGAATTTAAGGAAGGAATAAAATTATTTCTTGAACAGGAAAATTACTTTTTACCACAATATGACTTTTGCAATTAAAATACTTTTTGCTTTATTTTTTATTTTGGTTGGAACAATTAAAACTTACTCTCAGGAATCGTTTCAATACCAGTTCGAGCTTGCAAAAAAACTATATAACGAAGAAAATTATTTCGACGCAATAACTGAATTTAAGCGTCTTTTATTTTTTGATGAAGGCGGAAAATATTCTTACGAGTCAAATAGATTAATTGGATTAAGTTATAAAGAGGGTGCTAAATTTTCGGATGCAATCCATTTCTTAACTTTAGCGGAAATGAATGCTACTACAAATCAGCAGATGTTTGATTCTAAAATAGAAGTAATAAAAATTAATATTCTCAGAAGAACAACTGAAAGGTCTCTTTCTTTGCTTAACGATCTTAAGAAAGATGAAAGATTTAATGATAGAATAAATGAAATTAATTACTGGACTGGCTGGGCTAATATTTTCGCTGATGATTGGGAAAAGGCTGCCTTATCATTCAATGGTCATAATCCTGAGCTCTCAGCGTTTTGCGATTCTGTAAATTGTGATTTTTACAATGTGACACTTGCAAAAACTCTATCAATTGTCCCGGGAATGGGACAATTTTACACGGGTGAATATGTTAGCGGATTAATCTCTATCGGTTGGAATGTGTTGTGGGGATACCTGACAATAAATGCATTTAATGAAGATAGAATATTTGATGGAGTGATGATCGGAACTTTATTGTGGTGGAGATTTTATAACGGCAATCTTCAGAATGCAGAGAAGTTTGCGCAACAGAAAAATCTGGAGAAAACCAACTCTGCACTTCGTTACCTTCAGAACAGTTATATTGGAAATAAACCATAATAATTATTTAATTAAAAATGAAAAAGCTTTTTGAAAATAAGATAGTTTGCAGAACCCTAATAGCTGTTATTTCCTTGTATGTCCTTATAGCCTTTGTAAAGCTTCCACCGATAAACGGAGATGAACAGTCGATGTTTTCTGAAATGGTTTACGGGACTGCCTGGAAACCATTTGTTTATAGAACACTTTTACCAACGACTGTAAGACTTGTAAGCGGAGTCATTCCTGAAGAAATTCACAATTCACTCACAGAAAAATTTGAAAGTAATCACTCGTTAGTTCTCGTTCTTGAAAAATTAAAATGGGAAAGTGAATTCATTACTGAATATCTGATCGCAATGGTTCTAATGTACTTTTCACTGCTTGGTTTTGTTTACGTCTTCAGAAAACTATTCGATGAAATTTATTCATCACACTTGTGGTTTAAAAATCTCATTTCAGTTATTCTGCTGCTGGCTATTCCTGCAATGTTTCAGCCAAACTACTCTAATTATGTTTACGACTTTCCAGCATTATTTTTATTTACTTTAGGTCTGCTTTTACTCAGGCAAAGAAAATGGAATTACTTTTTAGTCATTTTTTTAATTTCCTGCTTCAATAAAGAAACGACAATCCTTCTCACTTTAATATTTGCGATTCATTTTTATAAAAAGGATGAAGTCACACGGAAATTTTATTACAAGTTTATAACTTTTCAATTAATAATATTTGCGGCAGTTAAAATCTTACTGTTCATTTTATTTAAAAATAATCCAGGTGGTTTTGTTGAGTTTCATCTTATCGACAGAAATTATCTTTTATTCAATGGATACTCCTTGACGACCTTTGTTGTCTTGTTAATAATTTTTCTCACAATCTTCAGCAGGTGGAATGAAAAGCCAAAGTTTCTTAAAGATGCTTTATGGATTGCAATTCCATTGGTTATACTTACATTTTTACTTGGATTTTTTGATGAATTGAGAGATTTTTATGAAGTCTTTCCTGTAATAATTCTTCTGATTTCCCTTAATATAGCCCGTATTCTTGGTGTTGAGTTTAAAGTAATTAAAGATTAAAAAATCCTATATTCTAAAGGTCTTATTTGGCTTGAAGTGGAGGGTATTTTTTATAAATTGCGGTTGAACTTTTAGTAAATTATTCTGTTTTCAATTATAGAATAGAAACACAATTAAACTTTTAAAGGAGTACTATTATGGCCATAATGATAACCGAAGAGTGTATAAACTGCGGTGCCTGCGAACCCGAATGCCCGAATACTGCAATTTATGAAGGTGGTGTGAATTGGGAATTAGCCGGGAAATCATATGGTGAAGGCGATGCTGCTCCCTCCGGTGCCACAGGGTTTTACTCCGCAGAATTTTTTTATATAACCCCTGATAAATGTACTGAATGCAAGGGATTTCATGATGAACCGCAGTGTGCGGCTGTTTGTCCGGTTGATTGCTGTATTCCTGATCCAAAACATGTTGAAACAGAAGAACAGCTTCTTGCTAGGAAAGAATATTTGGATGGACTTGGAAGATGACAGGGCTTCCAGGTTTTTTTATAAGGAATAAATAATTTTTTCAATTGAATGACCCAGAAAATGTCTGGGTTTTTTTATTCAGAGGTGTGTTATTTTTGTTCGAGATATGATTATTAGTTGCTACTCATCTTAAGTTTAAATGAGAGAATGAAACAAGAAGTGTTGTAAAATGAAAAAATTTATTTCCTTTATTCTAGTAGTTAGTTGTGTTTGTATCGCACAGCAAAGCCCTATCCAACATGATAGTCTTTATCTTATTGGTACAATAACAGGCCAATCCAACGAAAAGCGAATTGGTGGTACTGTAAGAATTGGAGATGTCAATGGAGATGGCTACGGTGATTTCGTAATATCAATGAGAACAGGTAATACCATAAGAGATCAAGGTGTGGTGAAACTCTATCTGGGAACAGCAGATTTTGATTTAAATGCCGACGTAATTTTTCATTACCCAGGAACAGATAGTTTGAATGATTTTGCTGGAGGATACGGCATTGGTGATGTTAATGACGATGGATATGATGACTTTGTATTAGTTGGTAGTTTCGGAGATTGGGTTTTTCCAAAAGGGAAAGTTTTCCTGTATTACGGTGGAGAAACAATCGATACGATACCAGTAAATGAATTTTATCAACCCAATGCTATCCAGGACTGGTTTGGACAGACAGTCGGTGTAGGAGATATAGACAAAGACGGATTTGATGATTTCGCCATAAGCTCACCTTACAATTGGACAGACGGAAAGGGTTATGTTTATCTATTTTGGGGAGGAGATACAATCTCTTGGGAAAGAAGCATAACTTTTACAAGCAATACAATAGAAGATGGCTACGGAGGAAGTATTGCTAATATTGGTGATGTCAATCAAGATGGATTTGATGATATGGCGGCAGGTGCACCCGGAGGTTTAACTGGTGGGGCTGACACTGGCAAGGTATATATTTATTATGGGGGAATTCAAATGGATAATATTGCTGACACTATACTTGTTTCGGCTAATGTTAGTGATTTTTTTGGTAGAATAATAAAGAACGCTGGTGACTTGAACAGGGATGAAATGATAGATTTCTGCATCGCTTGGGGTTCTTATATCCTAATTTATACTTTTAGATTAGAGACCCCTTTAAGGATAAATAGCGGTTATAGCATTGATGCGGATGGCGATATTAATAAAGATGGATACGACGATATTATAATTGGAGATGATTGGAAAATAAGGATATATCTTGGTTCAGAACCATTTGATACAACTTATGATTTAAGTATAGATGATATAGATTCCATCGGATTCGCTCCATTCGTATCATTTGCCGGAGATATAAATAATGATGGATATGATGAAATATTTGCAGCGGCTCCAAACTTTCCTGATCCCGAAAATCCAGTGGGAAAAGATTTTATCTTCTCATATAATAAAATAAGTATTGTGAAGGATCAAACTGATAACTATCCTAGTGATTTTCGTCTATTCCAGAATTACCCCAATCCTTTTAACCCTCTTACTAATCTACAGTATTCGGTAAATAATAGACAATTTGTAATTATAAAAATCTATGATGTTTTGGGCAGAGAAGTCTGCACGCTCGTTAATGAAGAAAAATCAGCCGGAGAATATAAAATAATATTTGATACCTCAAAATATAACTTAAGCAGCGGGATATATTTTTGTGAACTAAACATAAAAGAAGGTGGTTCATCAAGAATTAAAATGATTCTCCTCAAATAACTAATCCTCCTATCCGCTGTATTTTTCAGCTAATCTTCGCTAATTTGTAATTAAATTATATTAACAATTATTAATTATCAGGATATGAAAATAGGAAAGTACAAACTTAGCATAATCGAATCAGGATTTTTTGGACTCGATGGTGGAGCAATGTTCGGAATTGTTCCAAAACCACTATGGGAAAGAACAAATCCAGCAGATGACTCCAATCGTATAAGACTTTCTACCCGTCACTTAATCCTGGAAAGTGAAAGTAAAAAAATAATAATTGATACAGGAATAGGTGATAAGTGGGACGACAAATTTAAAAGCATCTACGCTGTTGATGAAAAAATTTCGATGAGTTCAGCTCTTGCCTTTAAAGGATTAAAAGCTGAAGATATCACAGATGTAATTCTTACTCACCTCCACTTTGATCATACCGGTGGATCAACTATTTCGGTTGAGGGTAAATTGAAACCTGCTTTTCCCAATGCAAAATTTTATATCCAGAAAAAGAATTATGATTGGGCGATAAATCCATCAGATAGAGATAAAGGAAGTTACCTTAAAGAAAATTTTTTACCTTTATTCGAAGAAGGATTACTCAATTTTACTACTGAGGGTGAACAATTCGATGATGAAATTGAATTCATAACTGTTAACGGACATACATTTGGTCAACAGATGGTTAAAATTTCTGATAGTAATAATACATTTTTATTTTGTGCCGATTTGATACCTACATATTCACACATTCCTCTTCCTTATATAATGGGTTATGATCTCCAACCACTCGTAACGTTGCAGGAAAAGAAGAAGTATCTAAAGCTAGCTGTTGATGAAAACTGGAAACTGTTTTTTGGTCACGATCCTGAATTTGCTTTTGCAACTGTTAAAAAATTAGATAAAGGATATTTTGCTGAAAAGAAATTCAAATCATTTGAAGAATATTGAAGAAGGTTTTCAGTTTGTCTGTAAACTAGATGAGCTGAAAGATAAGGTTGGCAGGAGGTTTATTGTAGATGAAGTTGAAATCGCAATCTTTAAAATTGAATCAGAAGTATTCGCTGTAAGTAATATCTGTCCACATCAGCAAACGCATCTCATTTACGATGGATTTATTGAAGATGAATTTGTTACTTGCCCCGCTCACGGTTGGAAATTTAATCTACGAACTGGTAAAAAAGATTCGGGCAGCATTGGATTAGATTCCTATCTTGTGCAAATATATGAAGATAGAGTTTTTATTAAAGTCTATCCTAAAAAATACGGCTGGTAGTGGCAACTAAAATTCTTTCAAACGAAATCGTAATTCAAAAAGCAAAACAGTTTGGTTTTGATTTGGTTGGTTTTGCCAAAGCTGAAATTCTTGGAAAAGAATCTAAAAATATGAAAAATTGGCTCCAAAAGAATTATCAGGCTGGAATGGATTATATGGAAAGGAATTTTGAGAAGCGAAAAGATGTTAAAAAAATTCTTCCTGGAGCAAAATCCATAATTTCCCTCGGACTTAATTATTACACTTCGGATAATTATTCTAATGATAAAAACAAAGGTAAAACCTGCCTGCCGGTAGGCAAGGTATCCTGTTACGCCTGGGGAAAAGATTATCATCTGATTATTTGGGTAATGCTTGATGAACTTGAGGAAGAGTTAAAGAAAATTGATCCGCAATTTGAATCGATTTCATATGTAGATACAGGACCTGTAATGGATAAAGCCTGGGCTGTTCGTGCTGGTTTGGGTTGGTTGGGAAAACATACAAATGTTATTAACCGTGAAATCGGAAGCTGGTTTTTTATTGCAAACATTATAACTAATTATGATTTCAATTATTCTGAACAATTTCCGGATTTTTGCGGAACCTGCACAGCCTGTATTGATGCCTGTCCAACAGATGCAATCATTCAGGAGTATGTTGTTGATGCGAATAAATGTATATCATATTTGACGATTGAAAATAAAAGTGAAATTCCAGATGAATTCAAAAATAAGTTTGATAATTGGCTTTTTGGTTGTGATATCTGTCAGGATGTTTGTCCCTGGAATCAAAAATTTCCAATCGAAACTTTGATTAAAGATTTTCATCCTCAAAACAAGGAATTAATTTTGGATGAAGTGCTGGAATTGACTGAAGAAGATTTTAAGGAAAGATTTAAAACCTCACCTATAAAGAGAGCAAAACTGAGTGGATTAAAACGAAACTCATTATATCTTAAAAATATTTGAGTAATCTCAAACAGAAATCCACTGCTGAATCTTTTGTAGATTTGTACAATCAAATCCTAACATATTAATTTTTAACTATAATTCAATTATGGAATAGAAATGGCTGAGAATCATCACAAAGTAATAATAATCGGTTCAGGTCCGGCGGGATTCACTGCAGCACTTTATAATGCAAGAGCAAATCTTAAGCCCGTTATATTCGAAGGAATGCAGCCGGGTGGACAGTTAACTATAACAACTGAAGTTGAAAACTATCCTGGTTTCGAGCATGGAATTCAGGGTCCGGAATTAATGGACATTATGAGAAAGCAGGCTCAACGTGTTGGTGCTCAAAGTTTCTATAAAGAAATTACCGAAGTTGATTTTTCTATAAGACCTTTCAAATTAAAATCGTACGAGGAAGAATATTTTGCTGATGCAGTAATTGTCGCAACAGGAGCTTCAGCAAAATTACTTGGATTAGAAAGCGAGAAGAAATATATGGGCTACGGTGTTTCTGCCTGTGCTACCTGTGATGGATTCTTCTTTAAGAATCAAAAAGTTTTAGTCGTTGGTGGTGGGGATACAGCTATGGAAGAAGCAACTTATCTCACAAATCACGCTTCAGAAGTAACAATAGTTCATCGCAGAGAGGGATTCCGGGCATCAAGCATTATGCTTAATCGTGCAGAGAAGAATCCGAAGATCAAGTTTATGCTCAACAAAACTATTAAAGAAGTTGTTGGAGTTGAGCAGAACGGTATTAAGAAAATGACAGGAGTTTTTCTTGAAGATACTCGTGATCATTCAACTGAAGATTATAAAGCTGATGGATTATTTATAGGTATTGGTCACAAACCGAATACGGAAATTTTTAAGGGTCAGCTCGAAATGGATGAAGTTGGATATCTGAAAGTAAAACCTGGTTCAACTTACACTAATATTGAAGGTGTTTTTGCTGCTGGTGATGTTATGGATAGTAAATACAGACAGGCAGTTACAGCAGCCGGTTCAGGTTGTATGGCAGCAATTGATGCTGAAAGATGGCTTGAGGCTCAGGAATAAACCCTCCCCTTAATCCCCTCCCAAAGGGAGGGGAGAATTAATTTTAATTACCGTTCTTCTTTTCTAAATCGTACTTTCTTTTCAGTTTATTTCCATAAACATTTGCGATCACAAAACCGAGACCGGTGAAGATAAATATTGATGTTGGAGTAACCACTTCTTGTGTTTCATCGCCACCTGACATCAAACCGATACCAAGTCCGATTCCAAAGAAAATACAAATTATTCCGACCTTCATCAGCCAGAATGGGTCTCTCTTCTGCTCGAAGAATTTTTTCATATCTTCTGCTGACAGACCTTTATCAATAAGCATTTGTCTCTCTTTGGATCGGTAAAAGATTAGTGTGACCGCAATTAATCCGATAATTAGAAACATTACTATCGGGATGAATACAGCTATTGTCGCTTCCATTTTTATTTTCCTTTTTTGTTTTTTTCTACTGGTTGAGACATGGAGTATTGATTAAAGGTTACACTTTAATTCATAAAAAAAGGATAAAAATGCATCTTAATTGTTTTTCTTATCATCAAATCATATCTTTTGAAAGAAATAAACTTCGTGTAACTTAAATCACAGCTTTATAGTCTAACTAATAAAAATGAGAAATCTTTCTGATCAGGAAATAATTGATTCTGTTAGAAAAGGTAATGACTCCGATTATTCAATTATTGTTGACAGATATAAAAACAAAGCATTCTCAATGTTGAAAAGAATGCTTAAAAATGAATTTGATGCTGAAGAAGTTTTACAGGATTGTTTTTTGAAAGCATTTAAATCGTTAAGCAGTTTTAAAGGTGAATCAAAATTTTCAACCTGGTTTTATAGAATAGTTTATAACACTGCTTTGACAAAGTTATCTTCTAAGAAAAGAATGACTGAAACTCAGATGTCTTCAGTGGAAGATCATTTTAATCTTGAAAGTGAGTACGGATCTGATGAAATTGAAAAGGAAGATGTTAATCAACTTATTCATGATACAATTAGTAAATTACCGGAAAGGTATTCAGCAATTATTACAATGTTTTATTTGAATGAAATGACAATTGAAGAAATTAGTGAAGCGATGCAATTAAGTGTTTCAAATGTTAAGGTAATGCTTCATCGTTCAAGGAATTCAATGCGTGATTTAATTTTGAAAAGCAAATTGGTTGAGGAATTGAGATGATTCAGATTAATGATGAAATATTAAATAAATATCTTGATGGTGAATTAAGCAGGGAAGAAGCCGAACAGGTGAAATCAGCACTTCGTAATTCGGAAGAATTACAAAGGAAATTCAATGCGTTAGAGTTTATCAATGATAAATTATACGATATAAAAGAAGAGGAAGTCAGTCCTGATTTCACTAATGATTTAATGAAACGAATTTTAAAGAATAGGTTTGTTGTTCCAAAACAACAGAAATATTTTATTGTTTCAATTGCATCCTTCATAACACTTTTGTGTCTGGTGATCTTTGGTTTTTCTATTTCTGCAATGATATCATCATCCCCATCTTCAATCGGTGAATCTAGCTCTGTTGTTAATTCAATAACGTATATGAGCGATGGAATAGTAAAATTGGTTGAAAAAGTTTTTAGCGGTCAGGGATTATCAATTGTTGGTTCTATCTTTTCAATTATAATAATTATCTCCGGATACTTCTTTTTTGAAATGCAGAAAAGAGCCAAAGCTAATCTGGGGAATGGACAACAGCTGTAATATTTAATCCATCCTTTCGTACCTTTAATTAAACAATTTTATATTTTTATTAAATGACTGAAAACAAAACAGGCTACGTTGTAATTCTTGGATTACCAAATGTTGGTAAATCCAGTTTACTAAATGCATTGCTTGGACAAAAGCTTGCCATAATTACTCCGAAACCACAGACGACGAGAAAAAGAATTCTTGGAATTTTAAGTGAAGAGAGTTACCAGATAATTTTTCTAGATACTCCCGGTATTCTATCACCATCATATCTTCTGCAGGAAAAAATGATGGATGATGTTGCTGAATCGGTGAAGGATGCCGATGTTATTGTGCTTATCGTTGATGCATTTGATGATCCTCAAGGGGATATTCTACTGAACCATGAATTTGTAAAAAAGTTTGTAATAACTTCAAAGAAGATAAAGCTGCTGGTAATAAACAAAGTTGATATGCTAAATCAGGAGAAGGTAACAGAATTAATAAAGCAATTCGAGAAGCAGAAACTATTTGATGAAGTAATTCCGATTTCTGCCACTGCTGATTTTAATATTCAACGGGTGAAAGAAGAAATTATTCGCTTTCTTCCTGAAGGACCAAAACTTTTTCCTGATGATCAGGTGACTGATCAGAATGAGAGATTTTTTGTTTCAGAAATTATTCGTGAAAAGATTCTTGAACTTTACCGTGATGAAGTGCCGTATAGCTGTGAAGTATTAATTGTAGATTTTAAGGAAAGAGAAGAAGGAAAAAACTTTGTAAGTGCGGAAATTGTTGTTGAGAAAGATTCCCAGAAGGCAATAATTATTGGCAGGGGTGGTGCTGCAATTAAAAAGCTTGGTGAAGTTTCAAGAAAATCCGTTGAAGAATTTTTACAGAGGGAAGTTTTTCTTGAACTTAGAGTAAAGGTTCGAAAAAAGTGGCGAAGTGATGAAAATATGTTAAAAAGTTTTGGATATTCTAAAAACGAATAATTTCATCTGTATAACTATTCCCGTCTTTGTACTCACACAAAAAATCTCTAATTTTTGAATCATTTCTAATGAAAAAGATGAAATTAAATGGAAGTTCGTGCTGAGATCTCTGTTAATGGGCTGGTACAGGGAGTAGGATTCAGGTATTTTGTTATGCGCGAAGCCCAAAAGCTTGGACTTAATGGATTCGTAAAAAATCTCTATACCGGTGAGGTGCTTACTGTTGTAGAAGGTGAAAAAGCAGTTGTGGAAGAAATGGTAAAGAAATTAAAAGTAGGACCAATGCACGCTGCAGTAAAATCCTGCAAAGTAGATTGGCAGGAACCAAGAAATGAATTCACAGAATTTGAGGTGAAATTTTGATAATAGATTTAAGAACAGGAATCGGATTTGACGTCCACGCATTTACCGAGGGAAGAAAATTAATTCTTGGTGGAATTGAAATTAAGCACGACAAAGGCTTAGCCGGTCACTCAGATGCAGATGCAGTATTACATGCAATCACAGATGCGCTTTTAGGATCACTTTCACTTGGGGATATTGGAACTCACTTTCCGGATGATGATCCAAGGTATAAAAATGCAGACAGCACGGTCTTCCTTAAAAGAACAAACGAGTTCGTAAGAAACAGAGGTTTTTTTGTTAACAATATTGATGTAGTTGTGATGCTGCAACAACCTAAAATCTCACCGTATGTGCAAAAGATGAAAGATAAAATTTCTAAAATTCTTGATATTGGTTCAGAAAGAATTTCAATTAAAGCAACAACTACTGAAAAGCTTGGATTTGTAGGAAGAGAAGAAGGTATTTCAGTAATGGCTGTTGTGACAGTTGTAAGAAAATAATGTTTGAAGATATCCTCAATCAGATTTCAACTTTTCCTCCTCTGTGGATTTATGTCACGCTATTTTTTTTCGCTTTTATAGAAAATGTTTTTCCGCCTTCGCCCAGTGATCTTGTTGTCTTAATCGGAGGATCCCTGATTTCAACCGGAGTTATTCATTTCATACCTACATTAATTCTTACTACAATTGGAAGCCTAATCGGATTTATGGTTTTGTTCTATATTGGTTCCGCTATTGATAAAAAAGTCATCCATTCAGGTAAACTAAAATTCATTCCGATTGAGGCTGTGGACAAAGTCGAGGCATGGTTTAATAAATATGGTTATTGGGTTATACTTGCAAACAGATTTTTACCCGGGACACGTTCAGTAATTTCATTTTTTTCAGGATTGAGTCATCTTAAAGTTGAGAAAACTATTTTGCTTGCAACCATTTCTGCTTTTGCGTGGAATGCTATCATACTTTTCTTTGGAATTACATTTGGAGATCATGTAAAAGTTATAGATAATTATATATCGACCTATAGTAATATTGTAATCGCAGTTACTGTTGTAATAGTTTTATTCTTTATTATCAGAAATATTATACAAAAGAAAAAACAAAAAGCAGCTTGAAATTATTTTCTAAATATAAAGAACACCTAACTCCAGAAGAGAAAAAGCAGAGAAGAAAAGATTGGCTTCTATTATTTTTGGGTGGAATTATACTTGGAATCTCATTCCCTCCGTTCCCATTTCCATTCACGTTATTAATTTTTATTGGGCTCGTACCTTATTTTGTTGTTATCAATAGACGAACAACACTTGCATCAATAAGCAGAGCAACCTTTCTTTTCGGATTCGTATTTAGTTTAGTAACAATTTACTGGGTGGGAAGCTGGTCATCAGAAGCAGATTCGTTTTTGATGATGGCTGGGGCAGCACTTTTACTGACATATCCTTGTGTAATGATGATTCCATCAACACTTTACTATTTAACTAAAAAAGTATTTCCCAAATTTGATGCGTTATGGTTATATCCAATTTTTTGGGTGACAATGGAATACCTTTTAACATTGACAGATTTGAGATTTCCCTGGCTTCTTCTCGGGCA
>JAPHUI010000173.1 GCA_026193755.1 Ignavibacteriaceae bacterium
ATGTCATATACTTTTAACGTAACATTTATGTCACTCTGAGCTTGTCGAAGAGTGACAGATGGAACAGTATATTTTATTTTTGTACTCGGATTAAAAGGGTTTGGATAATTTTGGTAAAGATAATATTTAGCAGGAACGTTGATATTATTTTCTCTAACACTAACTACAGAATCAGTGTACTGCAATATTAAACCTCTCCACCCAACAGCAAAACCTTCGTTTACATTAGAAAGTCTTATAAACTCAACTAATTTGTTCCTAAGTTCAACAACCTCAGTCCAATTTTCACCGCTATCGGTTGATTGATAGCTACGTGGTCCCCCTGCTAAAAATAAGTTTGCAGATAAATTGCTGAATCTTCCAAAAGCAAAGTTTGTTACTTCAGCAACTAATGACCAGTTTATTCCTGCATCTACAGACTTATATAATTCATTTGTTCTGCAAATAAATCCTTTAAACCTATCAATAAAAAATACATCCCTAGCTCCAGATACAGGGAAATTCGTTTGTTCAACCCAGGTTTCCCCACCATCTGTTGTTTTATATGGTTTTATTCCTCTTGCAACCCAACCGTTCAATGAATCACTGAAATGAATTCCGTATAACGCAACAGTATTCAATTTGGATTGCCAGGTTTCTCCCCCATCAGTTGTCTTAACCGCATATCCATAGCTTAATGCCCAGCCAATATCATAATTAACAAAGAACAATTTGTTGTATTCTCCGGAATTACCTGTTATACCGCTAATATTTTTTTCTTCCCAGGTACTTCCACCGTCATAAGATTTAAATATTTTATTTTGCGCTCCGATTATTCCATTTAAACTGTCCAAAAAATAAACAGAAGATGGTTTCACACCTGGGAAATCGTTCCGTTGTATTAGTGTTATACCTCCATCTGTTGTTTGAAATAATTCTGGCAGATCATTCCGCCCTAGTCCAATAAACCAGCCGTTATTTTCATCTGTGAAAAATACGTCTGTAAAATCATCGTTTATAATCGCCCCGTTTCAACTTTGACCAGTATTAGTAGTTTTTTCTAATATTAAATCATTGCCAACTATAAAACCATTTTCATCATTTGTAAAAGTGATGTTGTTGCCTCTGTTCATATCATATCTTACAATCCAGTCTCTTCCTCCGTCAGTAGTTTCATAACCGTTTACTATATTTGTGGCAAATCCCTTTAAAGTATCTAAAAAAACAATCTTGTAAGATTCGTCACCTAAGTACGTTATAAACTCCCAGTTCTCTCCACCGTCACTCGTATATACGTGTTTTCCTGCAAAACCAATCGCTGTAGCTTTCATTCGCGTTACTGCATTTACTGTGTATAGTCCATAATTATCACCTGCCTGCTTTACATCCCAACTAAATCCTCCATCTAACGTACGAAGTATCAAACCTGAATTTGTGCAGATATATCCAAATGAAGTATCAAGAAATGATACATCCCAGTAAGGGTATCCGCTTAGTGGGGTTGGCTGGTTTATCCAAGTATCTCCGCTATCCGTTGTCTTGAAAGCAGAAGAACCTTCACCTACAAGCCAGCCGATTTTTTCAGTTACAAATTGTATGTTCCAAAAGTTTTTGTCTGTACCGCTCTGAATTGTTTCCCAGGTTTCCCCGTAATCGGTTGAGATTATAATTAATCCGCTGTCTCCTGCAGCAATTATTTTTTCTCCAGTATAGCTTCCGATTGTTCTTATAGCTTTGTTGTAATTTGTTCCAATGTTGTACCAGGAATTACCACTGTCAGTTGTTTTAATTATTGCTCCAAGTTCTCCTGTTGCAAGACCTGTATCATTGTTCACAAAGTATACTCCCCAGTAATCAACTCTCGGTACTTTTGGGTGTAGCTCTGTCCAGATTCCTGTATCTTGCTGAGAAAATATTAAATAACTGTTTAAGAATAAAAATATAATTAAGAGAGTTTGGTAATATTTTTTATTACGGTTTCTCATAGATTTTTCTACTTCAATAGTATCATTTTCTTCGTGCTTATAAAATCGCCAGCTTGCAGTTGATAGAAATAAATTCCGCTTGGCAGATTCCGGACTTCGCCGGAATGACTGTTGAATTCAACTTCATATTCTCCCGCTGGTTTTTCTTCATTAACAAGTGTTGCGATTTCTCTACCGAGGATATCGTAGACTTTTAATGTAACCACTATGTCACTCTGA
>JAPHUI010000317.1 GCA_026193755.1 Ignavibacteriaceae bacterium
GCTCTTCCGATCTGAAATTGGTCCTGGTTACGGCGCACTAACACAAAAGCTGCTTCCTGCAACAGAAAACATAATTGCAGTTGAAATAGATAACAAACTTGCGATAAATCTGGAAGAAAAATTCCCGCAGCTTCATTTAATCAATGAAGATTTTTTAGAGATTGATTTATCGAAACTAATATCAATTGGAAAGAAACTGCGAATCGTCGGTAACATTCCTTATAACATTACTTCTCCAATTCTCTTCAAATTGATAGAAAACAATAAATTGATAGAAGATGCAGTTTTTATGGTTCAGCTTGAAGTTGCAAAAAGAATGACAGCAAATAAGGGCACAAAAGATTATGGAATACTAGCAGTTGTTCTTAAATATTTTGCAGAGACAGAGCTGTGCTTCAAAATATCACCCAATGTATTTTACCCAAAACCGAAAGTGTTTTCAGCATTGATTCATATCTATTTTAAAGAATTGAAACATTCTGAAGAAGAACAAAAGCTATTTATATCAATCGTGAAAGCCGCATTTGGTAACAGAAGAAAAACTCTAAAAAATTCCCTCAGTAATAGTATATTTCAAGAAATAGATTTTTCAAATTCGGGCATAGACCTGTCGCTTCGTGCAGAGAATCTGAATGTTGATGATTTCATCAGGCTTACCAAACACGTAATTAAATGTTCAAGGAAGTAAGATTTCGCCCGTACGATTTTTATCAAATTAGTTATTAATGGGTAAATTCAAAGAACTTGTAAAATACCTTAAAGCTTTCGATGTTGTTGTAATTGCTTTCTACATTATCCTCTCGGTTCTTCAAGTAATCTACCGCGATCGAATCGAAACCTGGTTGATATGGACACTTGTCAACCTGTTCATAATTGTAATTGGATTCATACTTGCGTATATGGAGTCCAACCACAATAACGAGTTCTGGAATGCAGTACATTACTGGTACATTGTTCCGGTTGTACTCATAACTTTTAAAGAACTTTATTTTATGATAAAGCCAATCAGGATTTTCGATCACGATCAAATGTTTATTGCAATTGACCGCTGGATGTTTGGCACCAACCCCACACATTTACTTTCACAGATTTCGACTCCGGTACTTACTGAAATTTTACAGATAGTCTATGGAATGTTTTATCTGCTGCCAATTCTTCTGGGATTATTCCTTCTCAGAAAAAAAAGATACGTGGCGATGGATTTTGCAGTTTTCATTTTGGTATATGGTTTCTATTTATCTTATCTGGGATATTTTATTTGGCCGGGAATTGGTCCAAGGTTTACACTTCACAACTTTGATACCATCAATCAGGATTTGCCCGGTCTATTCCTCACAAACTTTTTACGCGAACTGGTAAACTCAGGTGAATCTATACCAGCGGGAACTATAAATCCGGCAGCGGTAGTTCAAAGAGATATCTTCCCGAGCGGACATACAATGATTACCCTTATCGTTATGTATCTCTCGGTGCGACTTAAAAGCAGGTCAAAATACTTTTTTGTACCGATTGGAACTTTGTTGATTCTATCTACCGTCTATCTCTGGTATCATTATGTAATAGATCTTATTGGTGGGCTGTTATTTATGATCTTTACATTATGGTCGGGAAGGTACATCTTCAATTGGTGGCGAAGAAAAGTCGGTAAACCTGAGTTTGAGTACGGAAAATATTAAAACGAATGATCGAGTGATTGTATGAGTGTATGATTGTATGAATGATAAAAAAAACAAAGTAAAAAACATTTTCGATTCGATAGCAGGTAGGTATGATTTTTTGAATCATCTCTTAAGCTTTGGTGTTGATCATTACTGGCGAAGAAAAGCTCTAAAGATGACTAATCTTGGAAGTGAAAGTATTTTACTTGATGTCGCCTGTGGTACCGGAGATTTTGCAATTGAAGCAAACAGACAGGGTGTAAAAAATATAATTGGTGCGGATTTTTCTCACAATATGCTCGATCTTTTTAAGAAAAAACAAAACTGGATTGATGGAAAAGTTGTTCAGACAACAGCAGAACAGATGCCTTTCAGAGATGACAGTTTCACAAATATCGCTGTAGCTTTTGGTGTAAGAAATTTTTATGATGTTAAAAAAAGTTTCAAATCGTTTCATCGAGTTTTAAAAGACAAAGGCAAAGCTACAGTGCTCGAGTTTCAAATGCCGGAGAATAAAATCTTCCGAAGTTTATACAAATTCTATTTCAAAAAAATACTTCCTCTCATTGGAGGAATCATTTCTAAAAACAAAACCGCCTATCGATATCTGCCTGATTCAGTTGAAGAGTTTGATGAAAAAATTTCTTTAGTTGATTTGCTTAATGAGGCTGGATTTAGTTCAGTAACAAAACACAAATTAACTTTTGGAATAGTTCAGGTAGTTATTGCGGAAAAATAGTAATAACCTTTTATTGTCATTCTAGCAAGTATAGCGAGTCCAGAATCAGATTCCGGACGAGCTGAAATGATATTGGAAGAGTTTATTATTCAATCTCGTACTCAATTAATTCTTGGGTAAGAATATCTGGAGAAGGTTCAAACACAATTCCGCCACCACTCAATTCAAAAATGAACTGGTTCCCTTCAAACTTTACTAAACCAATATTTTCCACAAACCACATATTAGCAGTATACATCGTAGGCGGAGAACCAATATCTGAATAAAGTTCAAGAGTATATTTAACTTTCTGAGCACTGACGTTAACTGTTTCTGAAGTGAAGTTCAAATCAATTTGTTCTGTTCCATCAAAAGTTGCAATGATATCCAGAATTTTCACTTCGATTCCAGGTTGTACTACCGCCGTAATTCGGTATAAACTCCAGCTACTTCCAGATGTCATTGGATAAAAGAGGAGCCGCATTTCATCTCTTAAAGTAACGAATTGTCGTAGAGTATCAGGAATTAAAAATGATATTTGGCTTGTATCAATAGCATAAAAAATTCCCGTTTCAGTTTTTCGAAAGAGAAATGTGTTTATAGAACTTTGACTACCGAAGTCCAGTGAATCCTCCTGTGTTAGATAATCTCTTCCGCGAAAATTAAAAATGCCAGAGTAAAGAATATTTCTTGTCCCGCTTTGAATTATGTTTCCAATTAAATCCGTTTCAACGATCGAATATTTAAATGTAGAACCAATACCACTCGGATAATAATCAGGAAAATTCTGATCTGGTGGATTTGTTGAACTATCTGAATTACAACCGATTAAAATTATTAAAGCAAATGAAATGAAAAATATTTTTCTAAAGATTCGTAAAATCAATTCACAACTCCATTAAATATTTCTTTAGCTGATCAAACGCTTTGAACCGGTGGCTTATTTTATTTTTTATTTCGGGTGGAAGCTCAGCGGTGGTTTTATCATAACCATTTGGTAAAAACAAGGGATCATAACCAAATCCATTAGCACCACGAGGTTGTTTAATTATAACACCCTCAACTTCTCCTATTGCTGTAAAAAAATCAGCACCAAAATAATAGACAGCCGCACAGACGAATTTGGCTCTATGTGGTTCTGGAAAATCATTTAACTTTTCCAATAGTTTTTTATTATTCGCTTCATCAGTCGCATTTTCACCAGCAAATCTCGCTGAAAAAACTCCGGGTTCGTTTCCCAATTGAACAGCAACAATTCCTGAATCATCTGCAATAGTTGGAAGTTTGAATCTGTTGTAAACCGCATCTGCTTTTATTTTCGCATTCCCTTCGAAAGTATAAGCAGTTTCAGGAATTTCATCTTTAAATCCAATATCGTTAAGAGAAAGTATTTTTGCATTGATTCCATTCAGAATATGCCGGACTTCTTTTACTTTCCCTTCGTTTTTTGATGCAAAAATTATTTCTTTTCCCGCAAAGCGGGATTTCGCTTCGCTCAACATTTCACCCTTTTAAGAAGTTCGTATAATTCTTCTTTACCTTTTGACAAAAGTTTCCCCTGATCATAAATCAATGATATTTTTTCCTTCACAACCCATTTACCATCAATCATAACACTTTTAACATTTTCACTTGTTGATGAAAAAACTATATCCGAATAAATTGCATCCTCATTGTCTGAGTAAGAATTAGAATATGAATCAAGATCAATTAGAACAAGATCAGCTTTTTTACCGATTTCAATACTCCCGATCTCATCCTGAAGATGCAGAGCTTTTGCTCCTTCAATTGTTGCCATCCTGAAAATTGTTTTTGCATCCATGACTTCGGTACCGTGAATCGGTTTCTGAATTAATGACGCTAATCTCATTTCATTAAAAATGCTGAGATTATTATTGCAAGGGGCACCATCTGCTCCAAGTGTAACCGAAATTCCTGCTTTCAAATATTCAGGAATTGGTGCAATACCTGAACCGAGCTTTAAATTCGCAGAAGGACAATGAGCAATTCTTGTGTTTCTATTTTTTAACATCTTTCTTTCGTTATCTGAAGTATGAACACAATGTGCAAGCATCGTGTGATCATCAAGAACCCCGATGGAATCAAAATATTCAATATTCTCTTTGTGAAATCTTTTTCTCACCTCTTCAATTTCGTTCTTACTTTCAGAAGAATGAGTATGATAAATACTTCCCGGAAAATCTTTCATCATTTCTTTTGTTTCCTTCAAAAGGATTTCGCTGCAGGAAAGAACGAAGCGTGGCGAAAAAGAATATCTTATTCTTCCATCATCTGAATTATGAAAGCTTTGTGCAAGATTTAGCATATCTTTTATTTCATCTTTTGTAGACGATTTGAATGAAGGATAAAGATCGTTCAAATCCATCAAACACTTTCCCGAAAATCCGCGAATTCCTGCAGAAATCATTTCTGAAAGAACAACTTCACCATATCTCAAAGTTCCCATATCAAGCATTGTAGTTGTTCCACCCAGTAAAAGTTCATTAATACTAAGCTGGGCAGTAACTTTTAGTGATTCTTTATTATGAGCATTTTCGAAAGGAAAAATTTTAAGCCGAAGCCAATCAAGCAAAGGCAAGTCTTCTGCTAAACCTCTGAAAAGTGTCTGGCTTAAATGGACATGTGTTTGAATAAAACCCGGAATGAGAGTGAGATGGCCGGCATGATAAACTTCATCGTAATTCTCTTTTATAACTTTTTCAATGGGAATAATAGAACTAATTATTCCGTTAGTTATGTCAACCGCATGTTTTTTTAAAACTCTGTTTTGGTCATCTGCGGTTACAATCTTTTTTGGTATTAAAAGAATTCTTCTTTCTTTGTTACTCATAATCATACTCCTGCCTGCAACAGGCAAGCTTACTCATTCTCATCGTAAATTTCCTCCATCACCTCAAATGCATAACGAAGATGTGGAATTACTATTGAGCCGCCGACAATCAAAGCAATATTGAATGCTTCGTATAACTCTTCTTTAGTTGCACCTTCTGAAATTGAACGATCGATATGATAGAAGATGCAGTCATTACATCGTAAAACCATTGAACCGACCAAACCCATAAGCTCTTTCATTTTAACTGGTAGCGCACCTTCCAGGTAAGCCTTATTATCAAGTCCAAAGAATTTGTTGAAATCTTTGAAGCCCGAATTAAGAATTTTATCATTCATTTCGAGCCGGTATTTTCTTGTTTCTGGAACGTTTTTTTTCATTTAGCTCCTTAATTATAATGGATTATATTTATTTTTTTCGGGATCGTAAGAAACTTCAAGTTCATCAACATTAAAATCATCTTCTTCATCTTCCCAATCATATCTTTTTGCAGGTGGATCAATCTTCCTGAATAAATATGCAGCTGTCAATCCTGTAAGAGCACCAAAGAGATGAGATTCCCACGAAATAGTTTTCCAGCCGGGAATCATTCCCCAAACTAATCCTCCATAAAGAAATGTTATTATCAATGCTAATGCGATTGATTTATTATCTCTCCTGAATAATCCGCTGAAAAATAAAAAACTTACGAATCCATAAACGATTCCGCTTGCACCGATATGGTAAACAGGTCGTGCAAAAATCCATACGAGCAGCCCGGTAAAAAAATAAATAATCCCGAAGAGCACATAAGATACTTTTGGGTAAAAGAAAAAGATTATCCATCCCAGCACTACTAACGGAATCGTGTTTGAAATCAGGTGGGCAAAATCTGCGTGGATCAGTGGCGAAGTAATTATTCCCAATAAGCCTGCAAAATTCCTTGGCAGAATTCCCAATCTGGTCATATCAATCTGAAAAATAAATGAAATCAGATGAACAATCCATAAAATCACCGGGAATGATAATGGTATCAGGAATTTTTCCAGGTTAATTTTTTCTGATTTTTTGGTCACACTTATAAATAGTTATAACTTTGTGATGATATTCCGGTTAAATAAATAATAAATTCTGATCAAAATTTACAAATATAATCTTACAATAAAGGGAATAACTAGCAATGAAGATAAGAGTAAACAAACTGTTTATAATTATTGTAAACCTTCTATTAATTTCGATACTACCGGTAAATGAAATATTTGCAGGTGCATGGACCCAAAAAAAAGGAACC
>JAPHUI010000045.1 GCA_026193755.1 Ignavibacteriaceae bacterium
CTATAGAAGTTACGACGCTAATAAAACAAATTAACTCTTTGAAAGAACTACGTTCGACTGATGTTGTCAAAGTGGTTTTCGATTATAATAATTATGCACTCTACTTTTCCCGTTCGCCGATTCCATTCGCGAGAAATGCGATTTCAGATGCGGCTGCTTTAGATATTACCGACTATTACAAGCATTTAGGGTTATATGTGTTCAAAAGAAAAGCATTGTTAAAGTTTACCGCCTTTAAACAAACCGATTTAGAAAAAACTGAAATGCTTGAACAACTTAGAATGCTTGAGAATGGTATGAAGATTAAAGTTGTTGAGACTGAGTACGATAGTATTAGTGTAGATACTCAGGAAGATTTGAAGCGTGCAAGAACTTATTATAAATGGTTTCAAAAAAGAGAACAAGAAAAATGAAGATTCCTAAAAAAATAAATTTTGCTCATCTGCCGACACCAATTGAAAAAATAAGATTCCATTCCAAAGAATTTTTAATTAAGAGAGATGATTATACTGGTTCAGATTTCCTGGGCAATAAAATCAGGAAACTAGAATATCTTTTGTATGAAGCAAAAAAAGAAAAGGCAGATATTATTTTTACGTGCGGAGGTGACCAATCAAATCACGCAAGGGCTACCTTATCTGCTGCAGCAAAGCTAGGTATAAAAACCAGGTTGTATTTATGGGGTAAAGAAAAGAACCACGCGGACGGAAATCTCTTTTTAGATAAAATGTATGGAGCGGAGATCGTTTATCTTAATAAAAAAGAATTCTTAAATGTTGATAAGATAATGACTGAGGAACGAGCTAAACTTGTGAAGAAGGGAAAAAGAGTTTATGTTATTCTCGCTGGGGGTTCTTCAACTCTTGGAATCTGGGGATATATCTCTTTTATTGAGGAATTAAAAAAACAAATTAATATTACGAAAATAGATGGAATCTTTTCTGCCTGCGGTTCAGGTGGAACTGCAGCAGGACTTTTAGTTGGAGCATCTGTTAACCGACTAAACCTCAAAATCTATGCTGTGAACGTACTATTCACTAAAGATGATATGAAAAAGAAAATTCTGCAGTTAGCAGAAGGTGCTGTGCTCGATTACAAAATGCCTTGTAAGATAAATGAAAGCAATCTTGAAATATTTGATGGTTATTCAACTGAGGGATATAAGAATATTTCAGATAACAAAATAAAAATTGTTACAGACTTTGCGAGAGAGACGGGTATTTTATTAGATCCTGCCTATACAGGTAAAGCGTTTTGCGCTTATAATGATCTTGTGCTTTCTAAAGGGAAAGGAGAAAGAATCATTTTTCTTCACACGGGTGGGATTTTTGGAACATTCCCAAAACGTAAAGAATTCTTAAAAATTTCCTAATGATTAGCAATTAACTTTGGCTTAAAATTCATTTAACACTATTTTTGAATGTATGGAATGTATCTTTTGCAATATAAGGGACAGGAAAGCAGAAGCTGAAATTGTTTTTGAAGATGAAAACATTTTAGCTTTCTTGGATATTCAACCTGTAAACTACGGACATACTCTTGTCATCACTAAAAAGCATTACGATAATTTTCTTACCGTTCCTAAAGATGAACTTGATAAACTTATTCATGCGGTGCAATTTATTGCAGGTGCTGTAAAGCGCAGCATGAATGCGGATGGATTTAATGTAATTTCAAATAATGGAAATCCAGCAGGACAATCTGTTTACCATTTTCATTTTCATATAATCCCGCGTTTCAATAATGACTTTACCATCAAACCAAGAATTAAAACTTACGGTTCAGATACTATGCATGATTATGGCGATCAAATTCGTTCTTTTATAAGCAAATACAAGGACATTTACAATGGATAGTGGAACAACCAGAACTAATCAGGGAAAAATAAGAGTATTAGTTGCCAAAGCTGGATTGGATGGACACGACCGAGGTGCAAAAGTAATTGCTGCAGCGCTAAGAGATGCAGGCATGGAAGTAATATATACTGGTCTTAGGCAAACTCCGGAAATGATTGTTGAAGCAGCAGTTCAGGAAGATGTCGATGTTATTGGGATAAGCATCCTTTCAGGTGCACATATGACAATCTTACCCAAAATAAA
>JAPHUI010000312.1 GCA_026193755.1 Ignavibacteriaceae bacterium
CATGCTTATTTTATGGTATATAATTGCTACCCAATTATTCAAAACACTAATAAACCATGCGATGGCTCAAGGCCTCCAAAGGTTATATTTTAAAAAAAGAATATAGGGGTGGCATTTAATCGGCTTCTTGGGTGTGCGTGCATCTTCTCTTTCTTTGAATAACGGCACCTTTGAATGCCTTAATTTTGGCAGGGTCAGAAATGGCGCTGCCTTTTTTTTGACGTCTATATTTAGTGATAGGTCTTACTTCTCAAAAACTGCACTTAACGGCTATTGGTGCTCGCACCAAATTACTGAGGAGGGCTGAAGAATAGCTAAAGTATTTTTCAAAATTAAATGAACCCGGCTGCAGATACCTGCAATAACCTACCAATATCAACTGCTTGATTTTTCTGTGATAACATAATACTGTATCACAAGTCATGCCTGAGCTGTGTTTTTAAATAGAAACACTATCTTTGACAAATCCGATTTTTATAAGATAATCTCAATATATCAAATGATTGTTTTGATAAAGACTGACCACAACATATGGGATTCGCCAGGAGTCACAAAAATCAACAATACCCATCAAAGGTTTGGCTAACTAATAAGAGTAAATCAAGGTGCGTTTGGCAAGAAGTGTTGTGTAAGATAATACCGATATTGACCGAGGACTATTGGCAATAATCCACACCCTGGCACAAATCATTTTGATGAGGTTTATCCATCTTTCCCAATTTGGTATAGTACCAAGTAATTAGCTGCTCTTGACCAGTTCTGACAATTTTGTTATCAGACCTATAGCTACTCCTCCTGGCCTTAAAAATCTCATCTGATTTCCGTATTACGGTTGAATGACTACTGATTGATATCAACGGAGCTTTCATTCGATGCCAAGGTTGATTCGATTTTCAAATGTCCCTCATCAACCCCGAGCGCTCGATGCTTTATTTGAGCCATTAATCTGCTCTATCAATATTGCAGTTGCGGGTTGGTTATATCCCGCGTGGTGTACTGCTCGGGTTCAGTGGGAGCCAGATGTGGCGGAGCTGATTCGGCTTTTTAATGAACGTTCACGACCGATTATTTGCTATGCTTGGCACAAGTATGAATTAATCGGTACTTGCGTATTTAGGGACTTTCCGCAGGATATCATTCCGATAGCCATTAGTCATGATGGTTTTTGGTCCCGTGCCCTGCAGCAAATAGGCGTGTGGTTCGGTCTTCCCGTATGGGTATACCGCCGACGCTCGCCAGTTAAACCGAAAGATCAACTAATTAATCTTCTGAAAAGGGAACGACCGATAATAGGCTTATTTCCAGATTCAGGGGGGCCGGATGGCCTTATCAGGTCAGGCTTTGTGGATGTTGCTCAGGCCGCCGGAGCGCTTCTAATCCCGATGGCTTGGCATGCGCGACCGGTGCTGACTCTTCGTTTTCCACGCCGTTACTGTTTCCCGATTCCTTTTTCACGTGTTATCGCCTATTATGGGCAGCCAATAGACGGGACCTACCTTACAAACAACAATTGCCGTAAGGCCCTTGAGGAGTTTGAGGAACGCATTCATGCTCATATTAAATAATAAAATGGAATGTTAACAATGGCAATTAAATTGATCCTGAACAGGCAATCCAAGCTTTGCAAGTAACACCAGCATTTCAGCCTAAGTAGTTTGAATAATACGACCATTAGTCCTCGGTCCAGGTGACGCATTTCATAAACTATAAAAGCGATCATTGTCTCAATGGGGTGATCAGTCAAAAAGCGTGAATTGTTATTTAAAATCCACGCTCCACTAATTTTGGATGGGGGCACAAGATATTGGGGTGGCGGTGTCTATCGTTTAACTTTTGATACCTCCAACATACTCAGCATCAGCTGATTCCGCGATCACTGCAATATATCTTTCCGTCATAGGGATTCAATTTAATTTGAGATATCGGATTTCAATTGTTTCAGACTGTCACCACGTATCCATCCCCTCTCACAGGCGTGGGGATGGACCGCCTGCCCAATAAAAATATCCCAATTTCCATGAGTCGCCCCCGTGCCCGAGCATGTATTGAAACTCATAAAAGCAGGGGTCAGGGATCAAGGGTCAGA
>JAPHUI010000332.1 GCA_026193755.1 Ignavibacteriaceae bacterium
ATCAACCGGTTTAAGGTTAGATACAATAAAGGCACGTTCTTCCTGTTTAAGTATCGGACGTTTATCTCCTTTAATTCTTCTCACAGAATCATCTGTGTTTATACCAACTATTAAAACGTCGCCCAACGATTTTGCTTTTGACAGATAATCAACATGCCCGGCGTGAATCAGGTCGAACACACCGTTGGTGAATACAACTTTCTTTTTAGAAGCTTTAAGCTTTATGCGGACAGCTTTTAAGTCAGAAAGTGAAATCTCCGAGTTCATAAATTATCTTTCAAAACTGTCTCGAATAGTTTTTCTTTTTCAATCGGGACAATGCCAACCTCTCCACATACGACACCAGCAGCATAGTTAGCAAGGAAAGATGCTTCATAAATATCAGCACTTGCAGCAAGACCAATAGTTAATGTTGAAATAACTGTATCTCCGGCACCGGAAACATCGGCAACTTTTCTTGCTTTTGTCGGCATTCTTTTTTCCTTTTCCCCTTTTTCGAAAACAGCAATTCCACCTTCTCCCAATGTCAGAAGAACATATTTAGAGTTTAGCTTATGAAGTAGTTCTTTGCCGGCAGACGTAATATCACTGTCGGTTTTAATTCTTGTACCAAGAACCGATTCGGTTTCTTTACGGTTCGGTTTGAAGACGGTTACATTTTTATATTCAAAAAAATTATCAAACTTCGGATCAACTGTGACAAGAATATTTTTTTTATTGGCTAGTGAAATTATTTTAGAAATTAGTGATGGGGTTAGAATTCCTTTATTGTAGTCCTGAAGAATTATTCCGTCAATCTTACCAAGTATACTTTCTAAATGAGAAGTAAGTTTTTTCTGAATTTTGCCGTTTATATAAGATTTACTTTCCTTATCAATTCTTACAACGTGCTGACTGTTTGCTATAACTCTTGTTTTAGTAGTTGTAGGTCTTTCTTCATCAATTATAATTCCATCATTTGCAATATTTTTTTCTTTTAGTAAAGAAGAAAATATAGTTCCGTAATTATCGTAACCAATTACTCCAATCGGGAGAGGGATTCCACCCAATGTTAAAATATTAAATGCAACGTTTGCAGCACCACCAAAACGGAAAAATTCTTCTTCAACCTCAAGCACAGGAACGGGAGCTTCGGGGGAAATTCTTTTAACATCACCCCAGAAATAACCGTCGAGCATCATATCACCAATCACGGCAATTCTTTTTCCATCAAAGCTTTTCTTTAACTCTGTCAGTCGTTTTTTTGAAATTTCGACCATTTTTTACCCGATTTCTGAAAAAATTAGAAATTAAAATAAGTATAAAATGACAGGTTAGAAAGTCCCGATAAAATGAGTTTATAAGTGCATTTAGATATTTAGTACAACATTGTAAGGGCGACTCGATAAGTCGCCCTGAGTTAAATGAGAACAGATTTAGTTTACTTTATTTCACTAACACCATCTTTTTACAGGTAATAAAATCATTCACTCTCATCTGGTAGATGTAAACACCACTTGCTAATCCAGTTGAGTTAAACGTTACCTCGTATCTGTCTGCTTTCTTAAATTCATTAAGTATCGTTTTTACTTTTTGTCCAAGTATATCGTAGATATCTATAGTTACAACTCCATCCTGGGGGAGTTCGTATCTTATAGTAGTAATTGGATTAAATGGATTTGGGTAGTTCTGATAAAGTATGTAACTGCGGACAGGATTTGTTGCCGGCGCCGCCGAGTATGTCATTGAAGCAAAGTTGCTTTCATATTCCTGAATTGCTCTCTGCACATTTTCTCTTGCAACTGTGACTGAGTTAATTGGATCTGTTCCCCTTCCAATAACATAAGCAATAATTATTTCCTGAGGTTTATCTTTTCCTAAATTAAAAGGACCTGTGCTAATTAAATTTCTTGTATCACGATTCTGCGTGCTTATCCAACCAATATCTGCTACGGGGTCACCAGAAAACCAGAAATGTGGATTGACTTGATGACAATCTATTCCACCACGAACCTGACCAAATGGCCAAGTGCAAGGATTAGGATATTCTCCTATTCTGTTTTCTCCTAAAAGATAATTCCTCGCTTCAGTTGCACTATTTGGATCTCGTAAATTCGGATTCCCACCAATAAAAAATGTATGTGCTGTAATATCCAGGTTTTTTGATTTTGATATTGTTTGAGTTCCCAACAATTCTCCGAAATTATTATTAGCAGTATCTGATGGATTATTTGTATAAACTACCGGACTTTGCAACATGGCAGAAAAGAAAGAGGGTGGATTATTACCGTATTGTGCATCAGGTTCATTCCCATAATAAAAACCAGAGTTAAGCAAAGTATCACATCC
>JAPHUI010000417.1 GCA_026193755.1 Ignavibacteriaceae bacterium
ACAAAGTTTTCAACCGCTGGTAAACGTTCCGGGAAACCCCGGGCGGGGAACTCTTGCTGTTGGAGCAGATGGAGTATTGTATGCCGCGGGACTCTCTTTTAATAATGGTCAGTTTGCATTTGCGAGATCAATAAATGCACCTGACTCGCAGGCAACACCTGTCTTTGAGTTCTCAACTCAGATTAATCTTGGCGGGCAGTTTTCATCTTATGCCGGACCTAATCCGGACGGACTGCTTGGGCAAACAATTGTTGCATGTGATTATTCCGGTCAGTCAGGGGATAGCACTGTTTATGTACTTTCCTCCGTGGATCCGCCGGGTGCAGATCCTCTCGATGTAAATTTCATTCAAAGCACAAACAGAGGTTTAAGCTGGAGTTCTCCGGTGCGAATCAATGATGATTCAGGAACTTCTGCTTGGCAATGGTTTGGAACAATGTCAGTCGCACCAAATGGTCGTATTGATGTTGTCTGGCTGGATACCCGCGACGATCCGGGCACTTATATGTCATCACTTTATTATTCCTTCTCCGAGGATAATGGACAAACCTGGTCACAGAACGAACGACTTAGTACAGCTTTTAATCCGCATGTTGGTTGGCCGCAGCAGAATAAAATGGGTGACTATTTTGATATGATTTCCGATGAAGAAGGAGTCTCTCTTGCATGGGCAGGTACCTTTAACGGTGAGGAGGATATTTATTATAGCAGGATTTCTCAAATGCCGGTGTCAATCAATAATGGGCAAGATAATAACCGGATCCCCAAAATATTTTCACTTTATCAAAACTATCCCAATCCATTCAATCCAAGCACAAAAATAAAATTTACTATCCCGTCTGTCATTGCGAGAGAAACAAAGCAATCTCAACTGGTTACCCTAAAAATATATGATGTTTTGGGAAACGAAATATCAACGTTAGTTAATGAAGAAAAAGCCGCCGGGAATTACGAAGTTGATTTCATTGCAGATGGTCTGCCAAGCGGAATTTATTTCTACAAATTGCAGGCTGGCAGTTTTGTTGAAACCAAGAAGATGATTTTGCTAAAATGATTTTGTATCAGCCTGGCAATTAAAAGGGCGAGTCACATGCTCGCCCCTAATATTTACGACATGATCATTTCTTTATCGTAAATTTCTTTAAAACCTGATTATCTAATTTTTTTTTCTGTTCGACTACTTCCCTTACAATCTCATCTTCTGTAATAATACCTTTTCTAATCAGTAGATTGACTAGTGCCAGAATTTCAATTGTGTTATCTGCTTCTTTTTTTTCTGAAGCCATTGCTGTTTACTCCTTTGTTTGATTTCGTATTTTTAAAATAGTTTTATTTCTTAATATAACAACTAAATCAAAAAACAACGCTGGCGTTGCTTAAGAAGAGCATTTGGACCTACGTACCATTTACTACTAACAAATTACTATTCACTACTCAATAACTCAGCCAATCTTTATAGTAATAAATATACTAATTAGCTTTCTTAAGCAAACAAAGAATCCCATTTGCTTGTCGATTACCAACAATCCCCAACAGCAATAATAGTTGCTTCTAACAAGTAAACCAATGATATTGTAGAAGTGATTTTTATTTTACTTCGAGAGAGTACAAGTACAGCAACTTATTAGTTACTGGAAACTACAACCCCAATACTCTCCCGAAGCAGAGAAACAAACATCATTAAAATTGCAGGGAGACCGCATGAAAAACTTCAAAAAATTTTTTCCAACAACTATTTTTATTTTTTTACTCTTTCTCACTCTTATTATTGGATGTAAGGAAGATAGTCCTACCCAGTCGGAACCCCCAGCAACAGATGATTCAGCGGTACTTGTAAGTTGTTTAAGTGTGGCATTGGTAGATGGAGGGACACAGACCATATGTGTTAATGCTTGTGACAAGGATGGCAATCCTGAAAGTTTTACGGCAACAAGTGGGAATACTGGAATTGCATCAGTTGTAAAAGTAGATTCGACTTTTATAGTAACAGGTATTAGTTATGGTTCCACAAAAATTACAGTAACTAGTAATTCTGGCAAGAGCAAAGAGATACCAGTTACAATTTATGATCCTCAGATATTAGAGACGGATGAATTGCTGATTACGTTTTCTCAAGCATTTCAGTATCGCTGGAATGATATTGGCAGCGGTGGTGATTATAATGGATCTTTCTATCATCCGATAACAACTGATGGTTTTTTCCCTCTCGGATCGTTAGGTTTTAGGGAATATTACAACCCCAACGGTATTTGGGGAGTTATGGTAGTAAAAGCAAAACCTGGTTCAAATGCTTTGGCTCATCCAACAGATTATATATTGGTTTATAATGATATAGGATCAGGGGCAAATGACGATGGTTCATTCTGGACTCCTGTGCCACCCGATGGTTATGTAGCAATGGGAACAGTCGCACAAAGTGGTTATAATAAGCCGAGTCTTACTGATGTTGTATGCGTGCGAGAAGATTTAACTGTTCCGGGCGAGGCAGGTGCATTCATCTGGATTGATCAGGGGACGGGTGCAAATATGTGGTTAGGTACCTGGCAAATTGAACCTCCTGTCGCCGGTCCTCATGAAAATGCGTATCTCCAAACCGGAACTTTTGTTGGTTGGAAACATTGGAATCAACCGGACGTACATCCTGTAATGAATGTTCTTAATGTAAAATTACCAATGCTGGCAGAAACACCTTATCAGCAATATGCACCCAGGTTAACTGGATTCGATCCACCGCCGGATGAAACCGTTCCAATCCTTGCACGCGAGATGCTTGTGCCCTGTACAATAGTCAGCGATCCTCTCTATGGTAATAACCAGATGTGGCGAGTAACCAACTCTCCGTTTTATCGCCTTGAACGACAGGTATTTTATAAGCTTCTGTACCACAATCATAACCAGACTTCTATCACTCAGCATAACAGTTATACAAGAAGGTATGGTGTTACTTCAACTGAGAGTGAAGAATTTTGGAACGAAACCTCTATTTCAGTTACTGTTGAAGCAGGTATAAGTATAAAGATGTTTGAAGCAAAAGTTTCTACTACTATAAGTAAGTCTTTTGGTTATTCAACAATGACTTCCGTATCGGAGCTTGAAGAAAGTGAATATCAATCAGGAGTAGATGTATTGCCGGGGAAAGCAGTTGCTATATGGCAGAGATGGAACCGGTATGTTCTCAAGCGTCACAACGGAACATCTTTAGAACCCGTTAAAGCCTGGGAGTTTGGCATTAACAGTTTTATTACTGATGAATACCCGGATGAATAAATTTAATTAAATTAAAATTTAGGGCGGGCCCTAAACCCGCCCTTACTATTTACTACTAACTAATTACTATTCACTACTCAATACCCCAACGAATCTTTATACTCATTTGATTTATTTTACAAACTTTACTGCCAGATTAAGGCACAATAAATAACCCCATCAAATCTTCACTGGCAGAAAGAAGAGTCTGAACATTGGGTACAGCATCATCATCTGCGTATAATCTCCACTGATAAATATTTCCCGATTGAAACTGGGTTAGTGCTGATCCATCAAAATTAAATTCTACACTGTTCCATTCTTTTGGAATTTGTGCGTGACGAATTTCACCGTTCGCCTTAAAGCCACCCCATATAAGTTCTCCATTTATATCTCTTACTTCTATAATATATTCCTTCGCTTGTGGATAAGCATTCCAGTGGAACGTCGGAATCAATGAATCAGCAAGAGCCGGTGTAATATCGTTTGGCGGATTAGTTGGTGAGACAATAGTAATCGCTCCTGTTACACTGAAGTCCCTTACCTTGGAAGAGTCTCCTGCAAAGGAAACAAAGAGCGCTCCCGGATTTTTAAATATCCAGTCTGGGTCCATAACATACCCATCATTTTTATATGATGCCCATGCCACATACTCCCCCGCCGGGATATTGCTTATCGAATAATTTCTGCTGCTGTCAATAATGGTTGTTAATCCGTTGACCACCGTATATGATATCTTGTCAAGAAGGGAAACGTCAACTATACCATTTCCTACTGCAAGAAAAGTTACTTTTCCGGTCAACGTTGAGCCTGTAATTTGACTAACAGCTATTTCAACTGTTGCTGATGTTGAGCCAGAAGTAAGAGTAACTTGAGGTTGGTTTGTTGATTGATAGCCCGACTTTATTGCATCCAACACATATGTACCGAAAGGAACATTGAACAGAACAAAATACCCTCCTGGACCTGAATATGTGTGATACTCTGAATTCAAACCTGAAGAAGTTGCAACAATTAAGAACCCGGAAAGCTGCGGATTAACTGTGCCATCAATTTTTCCAAACGTGCCAGATAAAACACTCATATAGTACGTTTGCGTGGTAGTGTTCCCCGATGCAACAGAAAACGCAACAGGACTAACACTTCCTTCTGGCAATTCTTTAAAACCTTGTGCGGCTATTCTCACATAATAATTTCCTGAAAAGGATGCCTGAAAAGTGGCGATACCATCGCTTTCAGAAAATTCCTGACCTACCGATTCTCCTGAGTTCGCATTATATAAAACAACGTTGGCGCCTGAAATTGCAGTAGAATCTGCTGCAGATTTTACTACTATTCTTATAACAGTGGGTGGAGTCGGTTCGGTGCTGTTATCATCGCTGCAATGGTAAAGACTTAATGTTAAAAAAATAATAGCAGGTAAGAAGTATTTTAGATTAAAAAATTTGTATCGCATCATTGTTATATCCTTTAATAAATAAATCTTTGAAAGCACAAAAATCAAACCATATTTATAATAAATATACAATCAGATAGAGTACGAAAGCACAATTTGCGATCTGGAAACAAGTAAGTTTTGTCTGGTAGAGAGGATATTTTACAAGCAATAATTTTCCGTGGTTTGCTGTTAAAAAAGGCGAACCATCCATCCTGCCTGCCGGCAGGCAGGTCGCCATTACTATTAACTACTCAATACCTCAACGAATCTTTATACTCAATCAGATGCACATCCTAAAGATAACATTTGAGCAAGTCTAGTAATACCGATTTTTTTATAAGTTTAGGTTCAAATTAATTGATGAACATTGAAAAAAAATTTTGACTTTTATACTAAATATGGTGAAGTTTCATTAAGAATCATGAAGCATATGAGGTAACTCGTTTAAAATGCTGGTAAGTAGAGACATATGTATAATCGTTGATGATAGTAACACAGAAGAAGTATCTGTAACAAAGAAAACACACTTTCAATCAACCCGCAGAAGCTATCACCTCTTATAAATAGATTTGGATTTATCCTTTACAGCTTATAAAAGCTAGTGAAGTATATTTAAAAATAAAATGGAGGGCTTTATGAAACTCAGTGTTTTGTTTATCATCACTGCTATTATAGCAATTGTGTACGGTGTCGTATTTGTTATTATACCCGGACCTGTATATTCGATATATGGCATTGAATCAAACATGGTACTGGATTATATGGGACGGCTCTTTGGATCGGCACTCATCGCGGTCGGGTTAATCTCCTGGCAATCAAGAAATGCAGCCGATTCCGATGCAAGGAAAGCCATTATTTTCTCATTCTTTATAGCTGATGGAATTGGATTTATAGTTGCACTGATTGGTCAATTAAATGAAGTAGTAAACCCTGTTGGCTGGACAACAGTAGTAATTTACTTTATACTATCATTTGGTTTTGCATATTTCCAATTCTCAAAGCCAGGTTCAGCTGCGAGTTAAATCCATACTTTGAAAGCGACTACTGGGAGAATTTCCCCTTTAAGTCAATAAGTCAGATCAAATGTTTTCATTGATACAAAGAAGATGATTCTGCTGAAGTAACTCGTGTCAGTCACCGGGGTGTCACGGTCTTATCCGTGACACCCGCTTAAATTTACTGGGACTTTACAATCTTTTTAGCGTCTTCAACAATGCTGGAAACTTTTTTCTTACCATCGCGGTAAAGCCCTTCAGCTTTATCTTTTCCTGTTTCAATATATTCATGTGCATCCTCATAAAAATCTTCTGCTTTATCTGATATTTTTCTTCTCAATTTCTTACCGCTGGTTGGTGCAAGCAGAAGAGCTGTAACTCCGGCTATAAAGCCTCCTACTAGTACTCCAAGAAAAAATCCACCTGCTTTTTCATCGTTTTTCATAACAATACTCCATTATTGTGTAATTAATCTTTTACTTAATATATAAAGTAAGTTGAGAAAAGCAAGATAGAGAGTTTGTTGCTTTGTGCGGTTAATCACTTGTTTAAATCAAGTGGGTTACTTGTAGCAAATATTCAGAATGAAAATAAAAGGGCAAACCACCCATCCTGCCTTCCGGCAGGCAGGTCGCCCATGCTATTTATAACAAACTCCTCAACATAAATCTAATAATTACATCACGGATAGTAATTAATATCTAAATTGAAAAAAAAATTTTCCAGGTAATATTATTTTGAAGTAAATTATCAAAAACTATATTATTAATATTTTATATAAAGAGGAGAGGTATAATGGAACTTAAAAAATTACCCCTTACGAATATTTTGGTCGAAATTTTCTCGGTAGTTCTTGCAGTGCTGCTTGCGCTTGGTATGAACGAATGGCGAACTAATAAAAATAATGAAGACCTTAGTCTTGCAGCATTTGACAAAATTGTTAAAGAAGTTAAAAGTAACAAAAACAAGCTTGATACGTTATTAGTAAACCATAAGGAAATTTTGGTTGAGATTGATTCAGTTATTTCTAAACTAACGCGAAAGAGTAACGAAATTTCATTCGGACAGATTGTTTTTGAAGCGCCATCTGCTACGGCCTGGGAAGCCGCAAAACTTACAACCGCAGTAAATTATATGGAATACGATAGGGTAGAAAAGATAACCAGCGTTTATTCAACTCAAAAAGTTTATAATGATGTATCGGATAGAGTATTCCAGGAACTGGTGTTTTTTGTGCCGGATAAAGACCGTGAAAAAATGAAAAATCAATTCTATAAACAGAAAGTATATTTATATAATCTTATATCAATAGAAGAACAGCTTATTGATGAATATGTAAAATTTTTAGATGATGTAAAAAGCCAGGGGTTGTAAGCTTACAGATGGCATCGTTCCGAAGGAATGGCTTTGCCACAAAATTTTTTGTAATTAAAAAGGGCGAACCACGCATCCTGCCTGCCGGCCGGCAGGTCGCCCTTACTACTTACTACCAACTACTTACTATTCACTGTTCAATATCTCAATGAATCCTTATACTCATTCGATGTTTTTCCGAACTGTGCGGCAAGTGCAAGCTTAACTTCCTCTAAAATGTTTGCTTTTATAGAGCGAATGAAATCTTATTGCTTTTAATAAAAGAAATGACGATCTTGATAGAAAGAATTGTATGTCTATACCTCAGAGAAGTTAATAATAGATATAAATAATTTATCCTCCTCTATTTAGTAATCTCATCTAAACGAACACAGATACAGCAATTCGTGGGAGAATTTCATATGCGCATTTGTTATGCAAGTGTGCCTGTTTGATTTTGATCAATTACTGTATAATTAATTATTATAATAAAAATAATGGAGGCTATATGAAACTCAGTTATTCACTCTTTGCTGCTGTACTAATTATTCTCTTTAGCATTTCAGCCCGGGCACAAATTATTTTAGCACCGGGGGATGAAAAGGTTTTTACCAATGATCCCGCCACAGGTGGAGAAGGCGGAGATAACGGAAATTTCCTTTTTATCTTAGATTATGATTTTGACACAGGCACGAAAACTATTAAAGCTCAGGCTAATGGTATACCTGCAGTAAGTACTGGAAATGGTGAGGCATATGCATTAATTTATTATGATTTTGAAATATCAGAAACACCGACAACACATGATAATACGATTGGCGCATGGATTGATTATGAGGTGTTTTGGAAAGGGTATCAAACATTACTAGGCATCGCAACAGTATCAAATACAAATGCAAAAATAGAATTAGTTTTAGTAGATCGAACGACAAATCAATTAATAAAAAATGATGTCATTCACGATTACAGTTTATATCAATACTCATATGATTTCCTTTCCGGAGGATTTAAATTAGATACCGATGTGGGGGTGAATAATTTCGCAGTTGTTTTAAGAAGAGGGCATCAGTATCGTTTACATTTAAAATTAACTACTAAAATTTGGGTTGATGCAGTAGCACAAGTTGATTATATGGATGGATTTGCTGGTGCTGGTGATGGAAGAGTTGAACTGAAAAGATTGTTCGTAAAAGTCGGATTGGACGAAAAAGAAACTCTTGGGAAGTTAGCCAAAATTGATTCCCTTGAAAGCAGGATTGACACATTGGAGTATAAGCTTGAACACCACCACCATATCTACTTAACGGGAAGAGGTGTTGGACAAAATAATACGGAAGCCAACACAACACTTTCAATATTTGATGCCGGAGGGACCCCGGGTATTTTACCGCTGGTATACAATGATACGCCGGGAAACAATATTCCTGAAGATAATATTAACAACAAATCTGTTCCTGATAAATTTTCTCTTGGACAAAACTATCCGAACCCATTCAATCCAAGCACGGTAATTTCATTTGCTATTCCATCACAGGAATTTGTTACTGTTAAAGTTTATGACATTTTAGGAAGACAGGTAAAAGTGTTGATGAATGAGACGAAACCCGCAGGATATTATGAAATTAATTTTAATGCTTCAGAATTACCGAGCGGAACCTATATTTATGAAATAAGAGCGGGCAATTTTGTTAAAACTAAGAAGATGATACTATTAAAGTAAAATTTTGAATTACAAAAATAATACACTATTTGATTCAAAAATTATTTACGGAGGAATTATGAAAAACCTGAAATTGTTTCTGAGTCTGATTGCTGCGGCAGTTCTTTTTATGACAGGAGTAATTTTTGCGCAGAATGAGATGCAGGGAGTTAAAGTAACTGACGCAGGTACTTTTAACGGCAATTTAAATGGGAAAGAATTTAAAACCATGATTCGCTACAGTGAGGCAAAAGACCTGGTTGCTGTGGCTACCGGTGACGAGGGTTTTACTTTAACTATAAATTATGAAGGTATAAGCTCTATCTCGCAAATGAAGCCCGGTACATACGATCTTCCGGAAAGTAAAAGTGTCAAAGTTATATTTCTTGACAACACTCTTGGAATGCCATCCGTAGTAACAAGCGGAAAATTCATTGTAACTGAAAATGATGGAAAAGTTGTAAAAGGAACTCTCGATTTTAAAGCTTCTGCAGGCGGGATTCCAAAAGAAATGGGAGGCACGGAAACTAAATTATCTGGCGGCAGCTTTGTGATTACTAAAAAACAATAAATGTCTCCGATATAAAACATAAGTAATAACTTGAATTTCAGAATATATTGTGAAAGGAACTTGAAACATCCTTTTCTGAAATATTCCGTATACATTAGAAGGGATTACAGAAAAAAGGGCGAACTACCCATTCGTCCTTACTATTTGCTACAAACCGCTTACTAATAACCAATCAATATGAACATATTTTGTGGTCAAGGGATTCTCTTACCTGAAAAAGGATTTTTAATAGCCTTGTATTTAGTTCGTTAATAGTTGATTTTATAAACGAAATTATTATCAATAGCTAATAAGGAGAAGTTTCAGAGTTAATCGAAGTAATTTTGTGTAATATTCTTTCCTATTCCTTCCCCTCAAAGACGCAAAGCACCAGTTTTTATATAAGGAGGTACAAATGATGAACAAAGTCATTACAAAAAAAAAGTTACAGCAGCCTTTCAAGCCCGAGGTTCGAAATCAGATTATTCATAATGTTTTAGGTGTGGAAAAAGCTGATAAGGGCAAATACAAAGATGCATTTGAGTCATTTACCAGGGCAATTGAATTAAATCCTAAAGATGCTGATGCCTACTTCAACCGGGCGACATTAAAAGTTAGCAGTGGAGATCTAAAAGGTGCAAGCCGGGACTTTAAAATGTCAGAGAATTGTCACCGCGATTCAGGTTTTAAGTTTGTGAAGTACCCCCTGCTCTGAAAAATATTGTTATTATTCCCACGTTATATGCTTGCTGAAGAATTTAAAAACAAACATAATAGTTAGTTAATCTTTACGCCTCCCTCCTGCGACGTGCAGGTTCATTTAAAAATCTTGATTATGTGAAAGAAGATCCTGAATTAATCCCGACTTATCGGGACAGGACGAAGTTAAATGACGAACCACCAACCCGACCAGCCGTTAGGTAGGTCTGCGGAGGATAGGTTTTGATGAAGTGCTTTTAAAAAGGTGACACGATAAATATCGTGGCACCTGAATAACTAAGACTTTACAATTTTTTTAGCGTCTTCAACAATGCTGGAAACTTTTTTCTTCCCCTCACGGTAAACCCCTTCAGCTTTATCTTTCCCTGTTTCAATATATTCCTGTGCATCCTCATAAAAATCTTCTGCTTTGTTTGATATTTTTCTTCTCAATCTCTTCCCACTGGTTGGCGCAAGCAGAAGAGCTGTAACTCCGGCTATAAAGCCTCCGACTAATATTCCAAGAAAAAATCCACCTACTTTTTCATCGTTTTTCATAACATTACTCCTTTATTCTGTAATTAAACTTATACTTAATATATAAAGTAATCCGACAAAAACAAGATAGAAGTGTATTACTTGGTGCTGATAATCACTTGTTTACAGTTATTAATTATTTTCTGATAGCATTTTTTGAATGATAAGCCTTTAGTTAACAAAGAAAAGCTGCAGGAAATTATTAGGTTAGTTTCAATGCGGTAGGGTTACCAAGCGGGATTTATCTCTGCAGATTACAAGCAGGCACAATTATAGAAACCAGGAAGA
>JAPHUI010000021.1 GCA_026193755.1 Ignavibacteriaceae bacterium
CTCATCTGCCATCTGCAAGTACCAGCTTTCCCTGGTAATATCATACATTTCAAATCCTGCAACAATAGCTTGTTCCATCTGCCACCATGCTTTGGTTGAATCCTGTAAACCCCATAGCAGCATCTCACCAGTTACTCTGTCAAAATCTTTATAAGGTCCACCATACTCGTGATCATATCCGTTTTGCCAGACATCATTAACTAAATATTTTGCCGCACTTATATAACTTGTGTCAGGAAATAGTTGATTAATTCTTGCCAGACACCAGCCGGTTTTCAAAACGTGTCCCATAATAGTCATAGTATCTAATGGATTCCAATTCCAGTCAGAGTCGAACATTTCAACAAACCCGATTGCCTGCTGAGGCATACTCGCAACAAGATGTTGTTTAATCTCTTCCGCCATTTCCTGCAATCGATCTTTGTATGTCTGATCTTTGGTCATCAAATAGAGATAAAGCAGATGAGTAGTTATTGCATCTACAGTTGCATTAAAACTTTTATCTGATGCAATTTGATTGTTATAATTTGTTTTATCATAATAACCATGAAGTGCAGGTCTCGTATCCCAGTAATATTCTTCAAGATGCTGATATCCTGTCATCAACCAGTTAAGGGCAAGAGTATCTCTTGTAGCTTCATAGTAAGCTATGATCCCAAGCAAAGCATAGTGCTGGTAAAAAGCTGTTTTATCGCCGGTAGGATAAATCGGGTTTCCATTTATATCTAAATCCTGGAACCACCCCCCATAAGTATTATCCCAGGCGTGAGAATACATCCAGTTCAAAGCTCTTTTAGCAAATCCAAGATACGTCGTATCCCCTGTTAACATATATGCCCTAACCATTCCATAAGCATTACGCGATTGGGTAAGCATATTTTTATTTGTGCCCCAACCGGTAATAACACTCCCGTCTTTGTCAATGTTTGTAAAGAACCCACCAAGCTGATTATCCCATGTCTGGAGCCAGAATTGCGCACAACTATCAGTATAACCGATTGCTAATTCTGGATTTTGAATGTATGGTGATGTGGGGACGTATTGAGCATTCGGTCGGCTAAAGAAAACGAAAAAAAATAATACGGTTGCCTTTAGTAACGAAATTTTCATAATTCAATATAATAAGATTTTATTATTTCTCTAAGAAACATAAGTCACAGTGACAAAGCACCAAAATTTGTAGAAATATCCAATGTCAAAATTGACACCAATTTGATTTTAATGTAATCTAATTGCTAAGTATTAAGTTTTATTGAATTGTAAAATCGCTTTATTTCGTAAAAATTACTAACAATAGTACGCATTTTTGTTGATTCTAAGTATTTCATTAACGAAGATTTTGGCACAAATAGTGCGAAAAATAATAGAGTTAATAAGATAAATCGGACAGAAGTTAAATATGTTTGAAAGAAACAGATTCATTATTTCGATAGCACTTGCTTTATTAATACTTGCATTTATCGGAGTAACTATCTCAAGTTTCTCACCTTCAGAGAAATCAGAGGAGTATTTCGACTTAGAAACTGCTTTCAAGGTAATCAACAATTATAGCGTTGAAGTTAAAGATTGGGAAAGCGCAGAAAACACTTTGATTGATCTGAATTACTGGTACGATTATGTCCCAAGGTATGATAAAGTTAGCAACGAGGATTACGATGTAAATTCCCTTCAAAATAAAACATGGGAATTAATTATCAGACACCAAATAAAAGCATTACCGGAAATACGAAAATGCTTTGGAGAGTACCTTGGAGATAAACTAAAATCGGAAGGTTATAAGGTTAAAATTCTCAACGATGAAAGAAATAAAATTATCTTTTTTACTCACGACAGTTTTAAAAGGAGAAGTTCTTTAGAGAAATTTCATGTTTCTGTCGTTAACGATTTAAGATTACTTGGATTCAAACAGATAAGATACAATTGGTATGAACTTGAAGGATTAGAAGACGAAAAATATATCCATTATAACTTCAAAGATCTTCCTGATAACGAAATCCGAAGATTTAATCTAAGTGTTCTTAAAAACTAACAATATCTGGTTGCCCTCTCACATCTCCTTTTTCAGATAATTTAATCCTTTTCAAAATTGAACACTGGTTTTAAAGAGATTACTATTTTAATCCCCTTTAAAATTTTTATAATCTCTTTAAATACCAGTTAATTCTTTCGTTCAACTATACCCCTGAAATAAAACTCAGGGAATCACAACAAGATATAATCCCCACGTTACACTGCCTTGCGCGGTTACTACTTGAATAATTGAACCATTTATAACGGCATCATCTATCGAAAAAGCCAAACCACCATGCCAGGTATCAGTAATATTCTCATTTAAAGCTTCCACCCATTGTGTTCCATCCCAGTAATAGACAATCATATTTTCATTGACAGTAGTGTTTTCATCAACGCCTATATAATCCTCACCGCTATTATCAAAATAATATCCCGTAGGATTAAGTTGAAGTGTTCCGTTTCTCACTATTCTTGATTGTCCGTTGTTGTCATCTCCGCTGTAAGACAAAGTTCCAGATCCAAAAGTTACCTCGCCATATTTGTTTATGTCAACATCAACTTGAGTGGTTTCATCAAATGAGGGATATGTATTTGTAAATCTTAATTGCAAAAAACCAGTATAATCATTGGAAAGCACCAGACCTAGCGCCACGAAGCCAGAATCCGAATAATCAGTTATGCTACTGTCCAGAACACTCGTAATCTTCACCTTGAAATCATTTCCAGAATGAAGTGTATCCGGAATTGTCCATAAGTAATTTCCCACATTCGATATTGAGTTCGCAATTGTATAAAAAATATTCCCTCCCTTATACAGCTCTATTTTTACATTGTCACTTATATTACTTGTCCACGTTATTGTATTCGACGTCCCTGCCAACCA
>JAPHUI010000297.1 GCA_026193755.1 Ignavibacteriaceae bacterium
CAAGTAATGAAAGAATTCCTGTCAACCTGAATGCAGATGTCTGCTGAATAATCAGGCTATCGAATTAAAATTGCAAACTAAAGTTACTTACCAAGCACCTCTCAATATTACAACCTGTGTCCACTAAAAAAAGCACTTGCTGTATATTGAAATAAAATAGAGGACAAGGATTTTCCTGTATTAAACCATTCATCACTTTTATAAGCCTTTCGCCTGTTAAGCATTACTTGGCACCGGAGTTGTCAAATAGATCTTGTGTTTCTATTACAATATTAGAAAATATAGAAGGAGAATTAAAATGAAAACCTTATTGCTTACTTTAATAATGAGTTTTCTAGCGGTTTTTCCTGGCTTGGGGCAAGACAGAACAGATGAAAAGAAATGGACGATTGATCCGGAAACTGGCGACACTATTTATACCGAATCCGTTGCCATTTCACAAACCGAAGATATCACACCCAGAAATAGTATGATAATAATTAATCCCCTGAAGTTTTTATTGTTTTATAATATTTCTTATTATCATAAACTAAGTGACCAGGTTGCTATCGGCGGAGGTGTTCAAATGCCAACTCCGAGAGGAATAAACGGTTTCGGTGCTAATGCAGAAGTAAGGCTTTATCCTAGTGGGAAAAATCTTCGGGGATTTTACTTCGCACCTAACATTTCTTATAACTCTCTTACCGACACAGAGACTGACGAAACCCTTTCCCTCTTTTCTATGGGTGGGCTGGTTGGCTGGCAATGGTTTCCGGGCGATCAATTCGCAATTGGCCTTGGTATAGGTGCTGATTACTATTTTCTTTCCGATGATAATACTGGAAACGATGACTTTGAAGATTATTCAGGAATGGCCCCTGCACTGAGATTTGATATTGGTTACGCCTGGTAAATCCTACTTAAAAGGCGAGTCTTAAAGCTCGCCTTTTTGCTCCTTTCCCCTTGAAAAAAAATAAAAAAATTATATCTTATGAAGCGATTTTATGAATTTCCCACGTTATATCTTTTTTTACCATCAGTAAGAATAAAAAGGAAGGATTAATCATGAATTACAAATCTTATATGCTAAATAATTTCAGATCCATTCCACAGGTACAAAATCTTCCTGATGATGTGATACAGGCAATTGATGTTGTGGGAAATGTGCTGCCGTTTAAAACTAACAACTATGTTGTCGAAAATCTGATTAATTGGGACCGGGTTCCTAATGATCCAATTTTTATTTTGACTTTTCCTCAAAAAGAAATGCTTCTTCCTCATCATTATAAAAAAGTGGAAAGTTTAGTTAAAAACCAGGCTTCGAAAAGTGAAATTAAAGCCGCTGCAAATGAAATAAGACTTGAACTAAATCCACATCCCGCCGGGCAACTTGAACATAATGTTCCGATGATTGAGGGAGAAAAATTATTTGGAATGCAGCACAAGTACCGCGAAACCGTTCTGTTCTTCCCCAGTCAGGGACAAACATGTCATGCCTATTGCACCTTTTGCTTCCGCTGGCCGCAGTTTGTTGGAATGGATGATCTTAAGTTTGCATCCAAACAGGCCGAACATCTTGTTGACTATATTAAGGAACACAAAGAAGTAACTGATGTACTATTTACCGGCGGTGATCCGTTAATTATGAAAACAAAACATCTTGAGAATTATATTCGCCCATTGATTGAAGCCGATATTGAAAATCTCAGGAATATAAGAATCGGAACAAAAGCGCTCGGCTACTGGCCATATAGATTTACTACCGATGATGATGCAGACGATCTCCTAAGTTTATTTGAAGACGTAAAAAAAGCTGGCAAGCATCTGGCTTTTATGGCACACTTCAACCACTCTGTAGAGCTTGAAGGAGAAGCTGTTGCTACGGCTATTCAAAGAGTTCTAAATACTGGGGCAGTTATTCGAACTCAATCTCCCGTACTCAAACACATTAACAATGATCCTAATGTGTGGGCAGACATGTGGAAAAAACAGGTTGCGCTTGGTTGCATTCCCTATTATATGTTCGTTGCCCGCAACACTGGTGCACAGCATTATTTTTCTGTTCCTCTTGTTGATGCATGGAAACTTTTTAGAGAAGCTTATCAATCAGTAAGCGGAATTTGCCGGACAGTGCGGGGACCAAGTATGTCTGCTCTTCCCGGAAAGATACAGGTGCTTGGAGTAAGCGATATTGGTAATCAGAAAGTAATAACTTTAAGAATGATACAGGGGCGAAACCCGGATTGGGCTGCGAAACCCTTCTTTGCAGAGTATGATGAGGATGCTATTTGGTACACTGATTTAAAACCCGCGTTTGATAAAGATAAATTTTTCTTTCAGGGAGAGCTTGATAAAATGCTTACTCCTAGCGAAATTGAGGTTGATTTCGAATAAATTTATGCCTGACAATCAACCCTTTAACATCAGTCTTAACCTCAACGTAAGGGGAATGCCGCTTTCGGCCACGCTTCAAATAAACGAGCTGTCTAATAAGCTAAAGGAAGAAGGGAAAAATATTTATAAAATGGGGCTGGGACAATCTCCCTTTCCTGTTCCCAATATTGTGGTTGAAGAGTTGCGCTCAAATGCATTTCAAAAAGATTATCTTGAAGTTAAGGGTTTAAAGGTATTAAGAGAGGCTGTAGCAAATTATCATTCAAAGAGAAATGATATTCAACGTGGGGCAGAGAATGTGCTTATCGGCCCCGGTTCCAAAGAGCTGATGTTTCTCTTACAATTTGTTTATTACGGCGAACTGGTCATACCTACACCAAGCTGGGTCTCCTACGCACCGCAGGCAAAAATAATAGGAAGACAGGTTGGCTGGATAAAAACAAAAGAAGTAAACAAATGGCGTCTGCTTCCCGAAGAATTACATAAGATTTGTGAGACTGATAATTACAGACCGCGAATTGTAATTCTAAACTATCCTTCAAATCCAACCGGAGTAACTTACAGCTGTGAGGAGTTGCAGGAACTTGCTGATGTTGCTAGAAGACATCGGGTTATCCTTCTCTCAGACGAGATTTATGGTGAACTAAATTTTAAAGGAACCCATTGTTCCATTGCAAAATTTTATCCCGAAGGAACTATTATTTCCGGTGGGATTAGCAAGTGGTGCGGTGCAGGCGGCTGGAGGTTAGGTACTTTTACTTTCCCGAAATCACTATCCGGATTATTAGATGGGATGGCTGCTGTTGCAAGCGAAACTTTCACATCCACAAGCGCACCAATTCAATATGCGGCAGTAAAGGCTTTTAACGGAGGAATAGAAATAGAAAGATATTTGTGGAACGCCAGAAAGGTTTTGAGCGCATTGGGTAGTAAAATTCACAAGACCCTTTCTGAATGTGATATAGAATCTCCTGAACCTGAAGGGGCCTTTTATATTTTCATAAACTTCAAAAATTTTTCGGATAAGCTTAAAGCAAAAAATATAAACACCGGCTTTGAACTTACCACAAAATTATTAGAGGATACCGGTGTTGCTCTCTTACCGGGGAGTGTGTTCGGCAGGCCCGAAGAGGAGTTTACTGCGCGTCTTGCATATGTTGATTTTGATGGAAACAGAGCTCTTGCCGCCGCAGAAATTCTCCGACCTGAAGATCCTATTTCAGACGAATTTCTTTCCGAGTATTGTTCCTCTCTTTTGGAAGGAACCAACAAAATAACGTCCTGGATTAGATCGCTCTGAGAATAAAATCTAGCCCAAAACCTTTTCGCCAAATAAAAAAGTAATTATTATTAACTTTGTTTCCTGTTTATCTTAAATCAATATAGAAATACTATGAATAGGAAAAACATATTTGCGTTAGTTCTACTTTTATTTTTTGCCCACTTAAGTTCGTTACTTTATGCACAGACTATAAATTTGAAAATAGTTGAGACAAGTGATGTTCACGGCGCAATAATGCCATACGATCTTCTTAACGATACAACAACCAACAGCTCACTGGCCCAGGTTTATACCTTTGTAGAACGTGAAAGATATGTGCCATATCAGGAATTAATTCTACTTGACAACGGGGATATTTTACAGGGTGACCCTCTTGTGTACTATTACAATTATGAGGATTCGGCCGACGTACACATTCAGGCAGCGGCAATGAATTTTATGAACTATGATGCGGCAACTGTTGGTAACCACGATATCGAAGCAGGATCTTCCGTGTACGACAAGTTCAGGAAACAAATTAATTTTCCGTGGCTCGCCGCAAATGCAATAAATACTGAAACCAAGGTGCCGTATTTCAAACCTTATACTATTATTGAAAGGCGTGGACTTAAAATCGGTGTCTTTGGTTTAATAACACCTTCGATTCCGGAGTGGCTGCCCGAAATTTTATGGAAAGGAATCTCTTTTGAAGACATGATCGAGACTGCAAAAAAGTGGGTGCCAATTATCAAAGAGAAAGAAAAGCCAGACTTAATTATCGGCTTGTTCCATTCAGGAGTGAATCCCACTTACAACGGTGAAAACGCTAACACATACAAAAATGAAAACGCTTCCAAACTGGTTGCACAACAGGTTCCCGGATTCGATGTTGTATTTGTCGGACACGACCATGCTGGCTGGAATTTTAAAACAACAAATATTAATGGTGATAGTGTATTGATCGTCGGTACGTTGGCCAGAGCTAAGACAATTGCGGTGGCTAATATCCAAATGGTCTTTGACAGCACCAATGGGCATTGGAACAAGGAAAACGTTTCGAGTGAGATTATCGAAACGAAAAATTATAAGCCCGATCAGAAATTTTTAAACAAATTTATCCGAAATTTGAACGTGGTTGAAAATTATGTGCAAAAACCACTTGGACAGATAACAAAAACCATATCTTCTAAAGAATCCTTCTTTGGTCCTTCAGAATTCATTGATCTTATTCAGAAAGCCCAGCTTGAACTAACCGGTGCTGATATTTCCTTCGCTTCTCCTCTTTCTTCGAATACTGTTGTCGACAGCGGCTGGATAAGAGTGCGGGACATGTTTAAGCTTTACCATTATGAAAACTTTCTTTATACGATGAGCTTATCAGGAAAGGAAATTAAAGATTATCTCGAATACTCGTTTGGTAACTGGTTCAACCAAATGAAAGATGAAAACGATCATCTTTTAAAATTTAAATATGACAAGAATGGTGAATTAAAATATTCAGAGTGGTCCGGCTCTCCAGAGCTTGATGAGAGATATTATAATTTCTCGTCTGCTGCAGGAATAAATTACACTGTTGACGTGTCAAAACCATCTGGAGAAAGGGTTAATATAACCACGCTGAGCAATGGGGTTCCGTTTAATTCGGACAGCACGTATATTGTTGCAATAAACTCTTATCGCGGAAGTGGTGGCGGCGGTCACCTGACACGAGGAGCTCACATTCCAAAAGAAGAACTATCCAAAAGAGTTATCCGCTCAACAGAGAAGGATTTGCGTTTTTACTTAATGAAATGGATTGAAGAGAAAAAGACAATAACTCCTAAAATTATAGGGAATTGGAAAGTTGTCCCTGACAATTATTGGGAGACTGGCAAAGAAAAAGATTTCAATTTGCTTTACGGTAAAAATCGTTCCTCTGAAACAAATAACAAATATTGATCATCAATTAACCTAAATAAAATGAAGACAGAAAAAAGCAAACAACTATTTGAAGAAGCAAAAAAATATATCCCCGGGGGTGTTAACTCTCCCGTTAGAGCATTTAAATCTGTTGGCGGTGATCCTTTGTTCATTAAAAAAGGATTAGGTTCAAAGTTCTGGGATGTAGATGGAAACGAATATATAGATTATATAGGAAGCTGGGGGCCTCATTTATTCGGACATAATCCGCCATTTATTATTGATGCCCTGAAATCTGCAATAGAAAACGGAACCAGCTTCGGTGCACCAACTGAGATTGAGGTTGAGATGGCAAAGTTGATAACAGAGCTTGTTCCTTCGGTTGAAATGGTAAGAATGGTAAACAGCGGGACAGAAGCAACAATGAGTACCGTTCGTGCAGCTAGGGGTTATACTGGAAAAGAAAAATTTATAAAGTTTGAAGGCTGTTATCACGGTCACGCAGATTACTTTTTAATAAAGGCGGGTTCCGGTGCACTAACACTTGGTGTTCCGACTTCGCCTGGTGTAACAAAGGGAAATGCTGCTGATACTTTACTTGCTGATTACAATGATATTGCATCAATCAAAAAACTAATCTCTTCAAACAAAAATGAAATCGCTGCGGTTATTATAGAACCAATTGCGGGTAATATGGGTGTTGTTAAAGTCAAAGATAAATTCATAAAAGAACTTCGAGCGATTTGTGATGAAGAAAAAATAGTTTTGATTTTTGATGAAGTGATGACAGGTTTCCGTGTGGCTGCTGGTGGCGCACAAGAAATTTTAGGAATAAAACCAGACCTTTCAACTTATGGTAAAATTATTGGCGGCGGATTACCCGTAGGTGCATTCGGTGGGAAAAGAGAAATAATGGAAAAGATTGCACCTAGTGGGCCTGTTTACCAGGCAGGAACATTGAGTGGAAATCCGCTTGCAATGGCCGCGGGTTATGCGGCTTTAAAATATATTAAAAATAATCCTGGAATTTATAACGAGCTTGAAGAAAAATCCGCATTTCTTGAAAACGGATTTAATGAAAATCTAAAGGCGGTTGGAAAAAATTATGCGATGAACAGAGTTGGCTCAATGATGTGTATGTTCTTTACAGAAAACCTTGTTGATGATTTTAAATCTGCCGTTAAATCCGATACTTCTCTTTACGGAAAATATTTTCACGAAATGCTAAATAGAGGAATTTATCTTGCACCAGCTCAGTTTGAAGCGCTATTTGTTTCAACTGCACATAGCAAAGAAGATCTGGATAAGACGATTAGAGCGCATAAAGAAAGTTTAGAGAGAATGTAGAGGATTATTCTACAATAAATTGTGGTTGTTATATCTCAGATAATAACTTGCTGCGTGCAAAATAAAGGGCGATAATATGACAGAATTAGACCTGATAATTGACCTTCATAAAAATTCTAAAAGACAAGGACCGGGAAGCGAAGGAGAAACACTGAAGGCTCTTGGCTTTATGAGGTTACCAAGTGGCAGAAAATTAAAAATGGCTGACATTGGTTGTGGTTCGGGTGGACAGACTATTACGCTTGCACAAAAAGTAAATGGACAAGTAATTGCTGTAGACTTGTTTCCAAAATTTTTGGATGAGCTAAATGAAAGATCCGAGAGGCTCGGCCTAAAAGAGAAAATCGTAACGCTTCAAAAATCTATGGAAGACTTGCCTTTCGAGAGTGAAGAGTTTGATATTATTTGGTCGGAAGGTGCAATTTATAATGTAGGGTTTGAGAACGGAATTAAGAAATGGAAAGACTATTTGAAAATTGGTGGTTACTTAGCGGTGAATGAAATTACTTGGATAACCAACTCTCGACCAAAAGAAATTGAAGACTTTTGGAAACAGGAATACGCGGAAGTTGATCCCGCTTCAAATAAGATCAAGATTTTAGAAACTAATGGGTACTCACTTGTTGGTTATTTCTATTTAAATCAAGACAGTTGGATTGAAAACTATTACAAACCAATGGAAGCAAGGTTTGATGCGTTTCTAAAACGAAACAACAACTCTGAACTTGCAAGAAACGTAGTTGAAGATAACAAATCTGAAATCAACTTATATCTAAAATATAAGGACTATTACAGCTATGGATTTTACATAGCGCGAAAGAATTAAATATTAATTGGGAAAGAAAAATGAAAACGATTATTTATTCAATTTCTATTTTATTCCTGACTTTTTTACTTTCAATATCAGTAAAAGCTCAGGCTACAATTGATTTGGAGTCGGGTGCAGTCTTTACGGGTTATAATAATGTCCGCATTCC
>JAPHUI010000167.1 GCA_026193755.1 Ignavibacteriaceae bacterium
AAAAAATTATTTTTATCCGGATACCAGGAAACAGATTCAAATACCAAAAATGCCATCACAAATTTTTCAAATTATTTTCTTGGAGTGGCAAAAAGCAAATTTGGCGATATTAGTAATGGAATTAAGTTTATGTTTCCCATACCAGAAAAGGGGAGTGCCTGCAAAAGAATAAATCTCTTTCTCCGCTGGATGGTGAGGAAAGATGAACTTGATTTTGGTTTATGGAGCGAAATTCCAACTTCTAAACTTATCATTCCTGTTGATACTCACGTTGTAAGAATTTGCAGACAACTGAAACTCACTAAAAGAAAAAACGTGAGTTGGAAAATGGCTGAAGAAATCACTGAAAACTTAAAGCGATATGATCTAGTTGATCCGGTTAAATATGATTTTGCGATATGTCATATTGGTATGCGAAAGCTACAATTTTAATTTCGGTTCGTATATATCGGATTTCTAAGTAAAATATATTAATAATTTATTAAAAAGTATCAATTACCTTGTTGATGGGCTATCAAAAACCCTTTATATTTGTTCAATATTTTTGAAACCTAATTCCGTCCGTCGGAAAATTCACTTAACTCTCACGTACTTAAGGAGAATCTTATGTCTGAGACCAAACGATTTGTTCCCTTCGTCTCCCCGGAAACCTCAATGGCTGAATTTACAATCCGTGCGTTAATAATCGGTTTAATTTTGGCTGTAGTACTTGGTGCTGCTAATGCATACCTTGGACTTAAAGCAGGAATGACGATTGCTGCTACTTACCCCGCAGCAGTTATAGGAATGGCCCTTATAAAAATAATGAAGGGTTCCATCCTTGAAGAAAATTTTACACGAACTGTGGGCTCGATTGGTGAATCAATTGCCGCTGGTGCCATATTTACATTGCCTGCATTTTTTATTGCAGGAATTTGGGTTCCGTTTTTTACGGTTGCAAATTTTCTTATATCCGTTGCAATTATGATCGCTGGTGGTATCCTTGGTATTATGTTCGTTGCGTTGCTTAGAAGAGTGATGGTAGAAGATGTTGAATTACCTTTCCCTGAATCAGTAGCTGCAGCTGAAATTCATAAAGCTGGAAGACACGGTACTGGTGGCTCAAAGTTTCTTTTTAGTGCAATGGGACTAGGTGCTGTAATTCAATCACTGGGTCAATTCAAACTCTTTGCTACTTCCTGGAGCAAAATTATTACTGTCGGTAAAGGACACATACTTTTCCGTTCACCGGATGTTAGTCCTGCGTACATTGGAGTAGGTTATATTATCGGACCAAGACTTGCCGCATTAAACTTTAGCGGTGGTGTCCTTGCGTGGGGATTACTTGCACCGACTATTGCATTCTTTAAATTTTATAACAGTGATATGCCTATGGATTTTGATTGGGCTACAACGATGGTTCAGGTTTGGAAAGATTACGTGAGACCAATAGCAATTGGTGGAATGCTTGTAGGTGCTGCCTATACTTTATGGAGAATGAGGAAAAGTCTCGCAACAGGAATTTCAAGATCGATAAGTGATGTTAAAAAAGCAGCTACGGGTGATTTTGTTGAAATCAGAACAGAAAAAGATATTAGTTTTAACTGGATTATGGTTGGAATACTCGGAACGGCAGTTGCAACATTTTTTATATACAATTACTTTGCCCAGGATATTGTTGCAGCATTGGTTGCTACGGTGGTTATGATTGTAGCAGGATTTTTCTTCGCAGCGGTATCCGGTTATCTTGTCGGAATAATCGGTTCAAGTAATAATCCGATTAGTGGATTAACTCTTTCTACTCTGGTTGTTGCTGCAATTCTTATGGTAGCTTTAGGTATGAAAGGAGATGCAGGAGTTGCTGCAGTACTAGGAGTTGCTGCTGTGGTTTGCGTTGCTGCGGCAGTTGCTGGTGAAATGCTACAGGATTTGAAAGCTGGACATATTCTCGGAGGAACTCCCTGGAAAATGCAGATTGGAGATATTATAGGTATTATTGTCGCAGCTTCAGTAATGTTTATTCCTTTACTTATTCTTCATGAAGGAGATATTAAATCAGGTGGAACAGGATTTGGCGGTGATGCTTTACCAGCACCACAAGCCAGCTTGATGGCTATTTTATCAAAGGGAATAGTAGCAGGACAAATGGACTGGATTCTTATTTTTGTTGGAATGCTGATGGGTGTTGGTTTCATTATGATGAACGTTAAAAGCCCTATGTTAGTTAGTGTTGGAATGTATCTTCCTTTGGGGACAACATTTGCAATTTTTGTTGGTGGTTTGATTAAAGGAATTGTTGAAAGAATTGATGAGAAAAAGAAATTCAACGAAGCACAAAAATCCCGTGTGGAGAATACAGGAATTCTAATTGCAGCCGGATTAATTGCCGGCGAAGCATTGATCGGTCTGTTGTTTGCAGGATTTGCATTCTGGGAAGTGCCTCTGTTACATATATTTGCTGAGCCGTCATTCATAATAAGTTTGATTGTAATTGGGTTTATTGGATGGTTGCTGGTTAGAATTCCGGTTAAGAATGCGGGCAAACCGGATGATCCTGCACCACCACATGTTTCAATGTAATTTCTAAACTAGGGAGCGTTCATGATTCGAGCGCTCCTGTATTTTTATTATGCCGTTATCCTTTAAAGAACGAAAAAAAATTTTAAAGAACATAAACACTTTAGATCTTACTCCTGTAAAACTTCATACCGAAGAAATTGATGGAGAAGATTTAGTTACAGTTCTGGTTCCGAAGTTCAAAAACGAACTTGCCAAAAAGCTTATAGTACCTAAATTAAAATCTGCGGATTTTAAGATTAAGTTTGATAAACTCGGCTCTGCAGTCTTGATGAATATGGATGGAAATAAAAATGTTCAGGAAATAATAAAAAGCGTCTCGATGAAATTTGGAGATGAAATTCAACAAGCTGAAGAAAGAATAATAAAATTCATCTTTCAACTTTATGAACAAAAATTAATATCATTTAACGAAATAAACTGATAGGAGAATACTATGGGAAATGTATTAGGTCACTTACAACCTCAACTTGTATGGAATTATTTTGAAGAAATCTGTAAATATCCTCGTCCTTCTAAAAAGGAAGAGAAAATAGCTGAGTATGTTTTTTCAGTTGGAAAGAAACTTGGTCTTAAAACTGAAAAAGATAAGTTTGGAAACATACTTATTCGTAAGCCTGCAACTCCGGGCAAGGAAAATTTAAAAACTGTTGTTCTTCAATCGCACATTGATATGGTTTGTGAATCAAACAGGGGTGTTGAACACGATTTTGATAACGACCCGATCCAGCCATACATTGATGGTGATTGGGTAAAAGCAAAAGGCACTACACTTGGAGCGGATAATGGAATTGGCGCTGCTACAGCTTTGGCTGTGCTTGAGTCGAAGGATATAGAGCATGGACCAATCGAAGCTTTATTCACTTTAGATGAAGAGACAGGTTTGACCGGTGCTTCAAGCTTAAAGAAGGGTTGGCTAAAAGCGGATATTTTAATCAATATGGATTCCGAAGAAATTGGCACATTGTTCATCGGTTGTGCCGGTGGTAAAAATACAGCCGCTAAATTCAAAGCAAAGATGGAAAAAGCTCCAAAAAATTATTCTTCTTTCGAACTTAAAGTTGCCGGATTAAAAGGTGGACATTCAGGTTTAGAGATTCATGTAGGAAGAGGTAATGCAGTAAAAATTGTAAACAGATTAATCTGGGAGTATTCCCAGGATTATTTAATCAGACTTGCTTCAATAAATGGTGGAAACAAACACAACGCTATTCCAAGAGAAGCATTTGCAGTAGTCGCTATTCCTAAGAAAGATGAAAAGAAACTGAAAAAGTTTGTGAAGAAATACAACGAAACTGTTAAAGCTGAATATGCTGCAGTTGAACCTGATCTTTCTGTATCAATTGAGAAGCATGAGATGCCAGCTAAATTTATGGACGAGAAGACTCAAAGAAAATTGGTTAATGCTCTTTATGCAGTTCCTCACGGTGTGATTAAAATGTCAAAAGATATACCGGGATTAGTAGAAACTTCAACTAATCTGGCAGTCGTAGAAACTTCAGGAAAAAATGTTAACATTGTTACGAGTCAGCGAAGTTCAGTCGCATCTGAAAACGAAGATATAGTTAATATGACAACAGCTGTATTGTTGCTTGCTGGTGCAGAGGTTTCTTATGGTGATGGATATCCTGGCTGGAAACCTGATGTGAATTCGGATATTCTCAAAGTATTTAAATCTACTTTTACTCGTATGTATGGTAAAGAACCTGAAGTTACTGCTATCCATGCGGGACTTGAATGTGGAATAATCAAAGAAAAATATCCAGAAATGGATATGATTTCATTCGGTCCGACGATGTTCGGTGTTCACTCGCCTGACGAAAAGTTACAGATATCAACAGTTCCGGAGTTCTGGAAACAGTTGACTAATTCTTTGAAGAACATTCCTTCAAAGTAAGTAGAATAAATTTCTTCCGATAAATTAAAAAAGCAGATACTAAACTTAAATTGTATCTGCTTTTTATTTAATATAGAGTAGGAACTATGGACAACACAATATCTAAACCACAGCCATCGACTTTGTTACGCTGGACTGCCTTGCTTCTGGTCAGTCTCGGGATGTTTGGTAACTATTATATTTACGATAGTATTTCACCTCTTGCTGATTTGCTCAAAACGCAACTGGGATTTTCGGACTCAAACATTGGTCTGCTTAATGCAATTTACAGCTTCCCGAACATAATCATGGTTTTGGTTGGCGGCTTAATTATAGACAAGATAGGAACCAGGACATCTGTTATAATCTTTACCGCTTTCATTATGCTGGGTGCATTGATTACTGCAGTGACAGGCAATATCTGGGTGATGTCATCGGGAAGGCTAATTTTCGGGCTTGGTGCTGAATCAATGATAGTTGCAGTAACCACTATTATCGCAAGATGGTTTAAAGGAAAAGAACTTTCATTTGCTTTTGGACTAAATCTGACCGTTGCAAGATTGGGTTCTTTCCTCGCATTGAATTCACCGACTTGGGGAAAAAGTTTATTTGCTTACTGGCAGTCTCCGCTTTGGATTACAGTATACGCTGGTGTATTTGCTTTCTTGTGTGTTGTTATATATTTCTTTTTGGATGTCTACTCATCTAAAAATTACTCGATGCCTAAAGAAGGATCGCAAGACAAAATTATTTTTAAAGAGGTTTTTAATTTTCCGAAATCTTTCTGGTATATAACAGCACTTTGTGTTACGTTTTACTCTGCAATGTTTCCATTCCAGACCTTTGCTATCAAATTTTTCCAGGAAGCTCATGGAACAAGCAGAGAAGTCGGTGGTAATCTTTCAAGTATTTTAACTCTTGCTGCAATGGTATTCACACCGTTATTTGGTTTGCTTTCGGATAAGATTGGTAAAAGATCTTTACTTATGATGTTCGGCTCACTTCTGATTATTCCTGTTTATTTAATGATGGCTTATCAATTCGGAAGACCTGCGGTAATGTCAGACAACGATTTTATACATATTGTTTTTAAATTTTTTGATATTGACGCAGCCATACCAATTTACCTCATTTATCCAATGGCAATGATGGGAATTGCATTCTCATTAGTTCCTGCAGTTATGTGGCCTTCAGTAGCACTGATTGTTGACAACGCAAAACTGGGAACCGCTTACGGACTTATGACGATGATACAAAACATCGGTTTGTTCGGTTTCAATCTTTTAATTGGTTTTACAAATGATGTTTCAGGTGCGAGTGCGGCGAATCCTTCCGGGTACAACCTCGGGATGTGGATATTTTCAATACTTGGATTTCTTGGGCTGACTTTTGCATTCCTCCTTCGAAAATCTGAAACCGGACCTAACGGGCATGGTTTAGAGCTAAGTATGAAAGAAAAAAGCAAGATGCAGGCGTGAGTTTTTTTAAATATTAATATTCTTTTCGTCATACTGGAAATATTGATTTCGATTTAATATATGATTTAAATGCGATTATTTTTAGATTCAGTATATAAATAATCTGTTTAATGCTATGCTGAACAAATTTATCGTTCTATTACTTTTTTTTCTTTTATTCTCAACTCAATTTAGCGTTGCTCAGACTTTTGGATTTGGATGCCTTGGTTTTGTCGGAGGCTATGGGGGTTTTACCTATCAAAAAATTAATCCTGCAGGTTTAAATCAATTTATTGAAAACCACAATTCATTGGAATATACATCAAAGCCGGTTGAAGAATTTTCATATGCAACAGGGTACAGGCTGGGTTTAAACTTCTTCCGTGCAACCTTTGAAAATGGAATTATTGTAACGGCAAAAGGGTATTATCAGTCTCTTGCTAAAAAAAATAAAGGCGGCGTGGGAATAACGCAAAGTGAGGATAATTATTCTCTTGACCTAAATTTAAAAAATTGGTCCGTAGGTTTTGATGTTGGATGGGAACTTACAAAGGTATTGAGCTGGAAAATTTTAGATGGTTCTCTGAATTTTAATAATGTTACACTTACCGAAACAACTGATTCACCCGGGGCACCAACGATTATTAATAAATATGAAAGTGATGCGGGGGTGATAGGTTATTCAATAGGAACAGGAGTAATTGTAGCGATATTAAAAGATTATATAAGTATTGAAGGCTTAGCTGGTTATACTTATTTATCCATTGATGATTTGAAAAATGATGAGGGGGTTAAATTTCTTGGAGGAAATCCCGGGGCAATGAATATTTCACTTGAACAATCCAAGTTTATTGATTCAGGTGGTTTTACTGCAGTTATTCAACTTAATGTTGGTTTTCCCCTTTTATAAAAAACAAAAGGTATTAAAATGAAAAAATTAACAAGACTAGATACAGCCTCTCAAATTGCTATACGTGATTGTATGGGTGCAAAGAAGAACGAAAAAATTCTAGTAATCACGGATGAACAGAAGAGAGAGATGGGGCTTTCACTCCACGAAAACGCCGTCAGAATGGGTTACTTTTCCCTTCTGGTAGAAATGAAGTCAGGAAAAATAAACGGAGAGGAACCACCAGCAGAGATTGCAGAGCTAATGCAACGATTTGACGTAGTATTTTGCCCGACTGCAAAATCCTTAACACACACAGATGCAAGAAGAAGTGCATCAGCTAATGGAGTACGGATCGCAACATTCCCCGGTATTACTAAAGAAGTAATGATTCGTGGCATGAATGCAGATTATACTGCTATCTCAAAACGCACGATTAAGCTGCAAAAGATTCTGGAAAAGGGAAAAACAATCAGAGTTACAGCACCGGCAGGTACTGATATAAGTTTTAAAATATCGGGAAGAAAAATAATTCCGAGCAAAGGATTATTTCACGCAAAAGGTGAAAGCGGTAATCTTCCAACCGGAGAAACATTTTTAGCTCCAGTTGAAGGAACAAGCAATGGAGTTTTTGTTGTTGATGGTTCAATGGCGGGTTTGGGATTAATCAAAAATGCTAATATTAAGATTGAAGTTAAAGATGGTTACGCAACAAAAATTTCCGGGGGTATCTTAGCAAAGAAATTAAAAAATATGCTGGATAAGGTTGGGAAAGAAGCACGCAACATCGCAGAGTTCGGTATCGGCACAAATGATTCTGCAAAACTCAGTGGTGTTTTATTGGAAGATGAAAAAGTGATGGGAACTATTCATATTGCACTTGGTAATAATGTTTCAATGGGAGGAGGTGTAAACGTTCCAATTCATCTCGATGGTGTCGTGAAAAAACCAACTGTCTGGATGGATGGAAAATTGTTAATGAAAGACGGAAAGCTGCTGGTTTAATTTAGAAATAATTAGTAATGTCACACTGAGCTTGTCGAAGTGTGATAATATAGTATAATGTCAGTCTTCGACTAGCTCAGCCTGACAACTTTAAGCAAATGCTAAGTCCTCATTTCTTTCTTATTCCACGATCAATATTTAATTTTGCATAGTTTGAATAAATAAAGAAGTAAAAGTTAATATGTCAATAGTCCCAATTACCGTGTGTGGCGATAAAATTCTTAGAAAGAAAGCATCGAAAGTCACTGAGATCGATGGCCAGATTGTTGGCACAATTGCTAATATGTTTGAAACAATGCGAAATGCAAACGGAATCGGACTTGCTGCGAATCAAGTCGGTTTAAGTAAGCAAATTTTTGTTGTTGATATCTCCCCGGTTGAAGGTTACGAAGATTACAAACCACTTGCACTTATCAATCCAAAAATTATTTCAAGATCTGATGAAACAATCCCAATTGAAGAAGGGTGTCTAAGCATTCCTGATTTGCGTGAGGAAGTAATCAGACCCAAAGGAATAAATATTTCCTTTTACGATGTGAATATGAAGGAGCAAACAATTGAAGCTGATGCATTGCTTGCGCGTGTTATGCAGCATGAGTACGACCATCTTCGCGGTGTATTGTTCATTGATTACCTCGACGACGACATGAAAAAAAAATATAAAAAGCACCTTGCCAAAATAAAAAAGCGCAAGCTCGATATTGATTACCCGATTAGCGCTTCTACTGATTATATGTTGATAAAGTAGGTTTTCCATGAAAATTATTTTTATGGGCACACCTGATTTCTCAATTCCCTCTCTGAATTCCATATACAAAAGCAATCACGAATTAGTTGCAATTGTTACAACACCCGATAAAGAACGGGGTAGGGGTCGAAAGATAACATACACACCTGTTAAGCAATTTGCTGTTGAAAATAATATCCCTGTTTATCAGCCGGAAAAACTTAAAGGAAACGCTCAGTTAGTTGAACAGATGAAAGAATTAGAGCCTGATTTATTTGTAGTGGTTGCTTTCAGAATTTTACCGAAGGAAGTATTCGACATCCCAAAATTCGGATCATTCAATCTGCACGGATCTTTTCTTCCAAAATACCGGGGCGCAGCTCCAATTCAATGGGCTTTGATAAACGGAGAAACAGAAACAGGACTAACTACATTCAAACTTGCGGAAAAAGTCGATACGGGAAATATCTATCTACAGGAAAAAGTTGAGATCTTCCCTGAAGATAATTTTGAAACTCTGCATGACAGAATGAGTTTACTTGGAGCTGATTTAGTTTTAAAGACTATTGGTTTAATCGAAAGCGGGAATTTTGAACTGATGCAGCAGGATGATTCATTAGCTTCACCGGCACCAAAAATCACAAAGGAAATTTGTAAAATTGACTGGAATAAATCAG
>JAPHUI010000163.1 GCA_026193755.1 Ignavibacteriaceae bacterium
TATTTAAAGAAATCTACAATTTATGATCTGCATTATAAACCTTCGAATATCAAAAATCAAAAAGGAAAAAAATTAGTCCTGCTTGAATTAGAGAAATAAATAATTTAAAGAACAGTTTAACATTAAACAGTTTTAGGGTTCAAATAATTTGAGCCCTTTTTTGTTACAAGATGAAATCAGAATTAATTAATAGAATTATATACAGTAGCCACTTTGAAAAAGTAAAATCTAGTCTTATTCAGGATCAGAGACCATCCAAAGCTGTATTTTGCTCTCCTCTTTATGGTGTTTCGAAGTCGTTGCTTGTCATTGATGTTTTTGAAACAAACGAACAAATTGTTTTGCTTTTACCGGATTCTAAAAGTGCTGAAGAAATGAATGTTGAACTTAATATTCTTGGACTTGACGAATACTTGGTTCTGTTTGATGAATTTACCGCTGATATAATACAAGAGAGACTAACTAAAATTTCCCGGCTGATAAAGTTTGTTTTGGTGTCAACATACGATCTTTTAACATTAAACCTTCCCGTCAAAGAACAGCTTGAGAAAACTACTACGCTTATTCAAGTTGGGGGAAAAATTAAGTACGATGAACTGATTGAGTATTTAAACTTTCTCAACTACCAAAGAGAAAAATTTGTGGAAGCACCTGGCGAATTTTCTGTGAGGGGATCAATTATAGATTTCTGGTCTTACAGCGAACACAATCCGGTTAGGTTAGAATATGATGGAGATTTTCTTGAGTCAATCCGTTACTTCGATCCCGAAAGTCAGCGTTCAATTGAAAAAACGGAAAGTGTTTCACTGTCCGGAAAATTAGAACATGAAGGAGAATTAACGTCGGGAATATTCGATTATCTTGAGAAACCCCTAATAATTGCATCATCATTTGAACTACAGAATTTAAATCCTGAATTTGAAAGAACATTTAGCAGCAATAAGGTTACTGAAGAAAATATGAAATCTGAAAAAGAATTTGACTTGGATGATGAGTTCCCCGAACCTAATGAAAAGGAAATTGAAACCCCGGTACAACCAAGGCTGAACTACAATGATTTATTAAAAACAGAAGGAACAAGATGGATAATAGAAGAAGAAATTTCATCATCACAAAAAAGGATTGAACTTGGTTTTTCTCAAGCACCAACAATCAACTCCAATTATGAAATTCTTTTTAAAATCTTAATGGAATATTCTAATAAAAACTATGACATTGTTTTAACTTCAGAAAATGAACTGCAAACTGCCCGGTTAAAGGATCTTCTATCAGAATTTAAAACAGAACTTGCAGAACTAATTGACTCGGGAAGAATCAAACTTGATACGCTGGCAATCAAAGAAGGATTTATACATCACAAAGAAAAAATACTGTTATTAACTGACTACCAAATATTTAATAAACCATACCGCACAAAACTTTCCGAAAGGAAAAAGTATAAAAAATCTAAATCGAAAGCTTTCGCCTCTATTAAATACGGAGATTATGTTGTTCACGAAACTTATGGAATCGGGAAATATGCAGGATTAAAAACTATAAACATTGGTGAAACCCAACAGGAATCGATGAAGCTTCTGTACAACGAGGGTGGGGTAGTGTATGTTAATCTTAACTATTTAAATCTGGTGAAAAAATATTCTTCCGGTGAAAATCTCAAACCAACATTGTCGACTTTGGGTAGTGGAGAATGGGAGAGAAGAAAATCCAAAACTAAAAAGAAAATCAAAGAAGCTGCAAGAGAGCTTATTGAACTTTACGCAAAGCGAAAAGCAACAAAAGGTTTTCAATTCAGTGCTGATTCAATCTGGCAGAAAGAGTTGGAAGCATCTTTTTTCTATGAAGACACACCTGACCAGGAAAAAGTAACTAACGAAGTTAAGCAGGATATGGAAGCTGAAAATCCGATGGATCGTCTTGTTTGTGGTGATGTTGGTTTCGGTAAAACCGAAGTTGCTGTTCGCGCATCCTTCAAAGCTGTTCAGGATGGAAAGCAGGTTGCTTTGCTTGTGCCGACCACAATTCTTGCAGAACAGCATTACAATACTTTCAAAGACAGGTTGATTCAATTCCCTGTTAAAGTTGCGGCTCTTTCCAGGTTTCAAACTAAAAAAGAACAGAACGTAACTTTAAAAGATTTGGAAATGGGTAATGTTGATGTTGTAATCGGAACTCACCGGCTACTATCTAAGGATATTAAATTTAAAGATCTCGGTTTATTAATGATTGATGAAGAGCATCGCTTTGGAGTGACTGCAAAAGAAAAGCTTCGAGAGTTCAAAATAAATGTTGATACACTAGCACTAACTGCAACTCCAATTCCTCGGACGTTAAATCTCTCGTTGCTTGGTGCACGCGATCTATCAATTATTGCAACACCACCACCAAACAGGCAGCCGATTTACACAACCGTTTCTACTTTTGATATTACCAGAATAAGAGAATGGATTTACACTGAATTGAAACGGAATGGTCAAATTTATTTTGTGCACGATAGAGTTGAATCAATAGTTAAGCTTGCCGGGTATCTTAACAAACATATTCCCGATGTTAGAATCGGAATTGCACACGGACAAATGAAAGCATCGCAGCTTGAAGAAGTTATTCACGGATTTCTGAGTAAAAAATACGATGTCCTTCTTTCAACAAAAATAATAGAATCCGGGATTGACATACCAAATGTGAATACAATAATCATTAACAGAGCAGACAGATTTGGATTAGCAGAACTTCACCAACTCAGAGGAAGAGTTGGTAGATCGACAAGACAGGCGTACGCGTATTTTATTGTTCCGACTTTAAGCGGACTGTCTAAAAAAGCAATGCGCAGACTTCAGGCAATAGAAGAATACACTGAAATTGGTTCTGGATTTAATTTATCAATGCGTGATTTGGAAATCCGGGGCGCAGGAAATCTTTTGGGGAAAGAACAAACCGGATTTATTAATGAAATTGGTTTCGATCTTTACATAAAATTAATTGATGAAGCTGTTGATGAATTAAAGTATCAGGAATTTAAAGAAATATTCAAATCTCTTCCACAGAAGGAAGACAGAACAGAACCGACAATTGACGCATATTTTGAAATAGGAATCCCCGAAACGTATATGCCAGAACAAATGGATAGACTAAATTTTTATACGGCATTGTATGCAATTAAAAATCTGGAAGAGCTGGAAGAGTTAAAAGAAGAAATGCAAGACAGGTTCGGACCAATTCCGTCATTGGTAAGAAGGCTTTTGCTCGTGGCAACTTTAAGATATTATGCTTCATATGCACTTTTTGAAAGAATTATTATGCAAAGGAAAACCGTTAATATATTACTCCCAAAAGGGGAGAAGGAAGATTATTATAAATTTAAATTTGTTGAGTTGATGAGATTCATTTTAGATCAGCACAAAGAAACAGTTAAGTTTGATCAGAAGAGTGACCTTATGAAGCTGGTAATTAAAAATAATTTTGATTCTCCTGAAGCGTTGCTGGGATTTCTAATCCTTTTCTCAATGAACGTTTCAAAATTATTTGTTCCTCAAAACACAGAAACAAA
>JAPHUI010000249.1 GCA_026193755.1 Ignavibacteriaceae bacterium
GCGAGTTCTGTAATTCGTCCCGGTGTAGCAGAAAGCGGAATGATGCAGGAGTTCATAGCTCGTCACAAAGATCCTTCACGAAGAAAATATCTTGTGCCCGAAATGGAAACTTATCTCGGCGAAACTTACGGAGTGATGATCTACCAGGAAGATGTAATCAAAGTTGCTCATCACATTGCCGGATTAGGTCTTGAAGATGCCGACCTTCTGCGAAGAGCAATGAGCGGCAAAATGCGCTCGCACCATGCAATGCAGAGGATTATTGATAAATTTTTTGTTTCCTGCAAAGAAAAAGGATTAACCGATTTCCAGAGCAAAGAACTCTGGAGACAGATAGAATCTTTTGCAGGTTACTCTTTCTGTAAAGCGCACAGTGCATCGTTTGCTTTGCTCTCTTACCAGGTTGCGTTTCTCAAAGCTCACTACCCGGCTGAGTTTATGGCAAGTGTGTTAAACAACGGGGGTGGATTTTATTCTGCAGCAGTATACATTGAAGAATCAAAGCGTTTGGGTTTGAAGATCGAACTTCCTTCAATTAACGAAAGTGACAAAGAATATGTTGGGAAGGGAAGAAGCATCCGTGTTGGTCTGAAGGCAATAAAAAATCTTTCATACAGTGCAATTGAAAAAATTATTGAGGAAAGAAAATACAACGGCAAGTATGTTTCACTGGCAGATTTTCTTGTCCGCACAAAACTTGCTTATGAGGAAACTGCTTTGCTTATTAAATGCGGTGCGATGGGATGTTTCAAACAAACACGACCGACACTGCTTCGTCTGCTGGATATTTATATTCATCGAAGAAAAATAATAGAAGAGAGTTACAACGATCTTTTCCTGAGCGAAACTTTTGCTCTCGAGGAAGAAGTTAAAACTGATCTGAACTATACACTTGCCGGAATCTGTAAAGAAGAATATGAAACTTTCGGTTATATGGTTACACGTCATCCGCTTCATTTCTTCAGAGAATGGATTGAACAGAAAGGAATTGTTCCTGCAAAAGATATGCAACTGAACAAAGGACGAAGAGTAAAGATGATCGGCTGGTATATGACTTCTAAAAGAATAAAAACAAAGCAGGGAGAAATAATGAAATTCCTTTCGCTTGAGGACCTTACCGGAACCTTTGAAGCTGTCATCTTTCCAAGAGTTTATTACCGTGTTGCAGAGCTTACCTTATCGATGGGACCTTATCTGGTTTCCGGCAGAGTGGATGTGAACGATCACACAAATCTGGTTGTCGAGGATTTGAAAGTTCTCTCTTCAACTGCTCTTCAATCTGGCTTAATGAAAGACAGCGTTGAGCACAACTACTACGGTGATGAGGAAAAAATAACGGAGGAGGATTTTGCACTTGCCAAAGCCCTCGACCATAAAAAATTAAAAGTTGCTTACGCAGGATAGAAATGCCTAGTCAGTCAAGGTCGTACCGTGATTGTACAAACAAATGATGATGTCACGGAATAGTCAATGACATCTAATAAAGTAGTATGCGCAGGTTGAAAAACAATATTGTTATATTAACTGCCAATAAAATTTTGTTGAGGGAAAATGGCCTGGATATATCTTTTTATTGCCGGTTTGTTTGAGGTAGTATGGGCAATCGGACTTAAATATACAAACGGTTTTACCAAACTGTGGCCCAGTATTGGAACAGTTATCGCTATGATAATTAGTTTCTACTTTTTATCTACCGCAGTTAAAACAATTCCCATTGGAACCGGGTATGCTGTCTGGACAGGTATCGGAGCAGTCGGTACTGCATTACTCGGTATAATCCTTTTTGGTGAGTCGAAGGAATTTGTACGGATATTATGCATCTTTCTGATTATTGCCGGGATAGTTGGTTTAAAATTATTCTCAAAACTTCCTGCACAATAGAAAAAATATAAAATAGTGGCAGAAAATTTTCTTATCAAACTCAAGATTCAACCGAAACCATTTAAAGAAATATTAATCGATGTGGATATTATGGATTAAACTCTTTATACACCCTGAATCTGAAAATCACATCATAAAAAGTATAAATCTCATCCAGTGAAGCTTTTGTATTCTGTAAAATTGTGTTAAACTCAAACCTCCAGGATTTATCAACTACATATCCTAATCCTGCAGCTGCACGCAATTCATTTGCCTTGAAGTTATAGTCACTATTGTAATTTGCAAACCACTCAATCTGAACAGGAATATAAAAAAGTTTTTCGGTTTGAGTCTGATCTAACTTGATTCTAGTACCTAGTTGATATCTCCATCTGAATATGTAAGTATTGCTTGTATTACTTTTGAAAAATCTTTCTTCAAACCTTATGTAATTAGTTAGAGGCAGCCAAAAAATTACAGGCCAATTAATTTGTATTCCCTGAAATGGTCTGATTTCCCATATTGTTTTATTATCTACAAGACTTGACCATAAACCAATACCAGCGTGAAAAGTAAGAATATCGGTTATTTGCAGAGAGCCTGCCGGACGCACATAGAAACGATTAATCACGTTATCACCGAGTATAATTCTATAACCCACATCACCATAAACTTTCCATTGCTTATCAAATGTATAGCTGCTCGTAAAATCAAACCAGTTCTGAATTGTTGACTCTGTACCCTGCGCGTAAACAAGAAGTGAGCAGGTTAAGATCAGAAAAAATAATTTTTTCATTGCTGATAAGAAAAATACTAACTGAATTTTGAATTTCCTTCTGGCTAAAAAAAGATGGAAGTTATCAGTAGAGCCTATATATTCTCTTTTAAATTAACTCATTAAACAATTCTCTTTATCCGTTATATGTTTTTAGTAACTTTTTTACCCTTTTTATAAAATCCTTAGAAAACTTTTACATCTTAATTAAATATTATTTGTAATTTTATGGCGAGTTCAAAATTTACTTAAATTAATTTGCCAGAATGCAGAAGAAACAAAGCTTCTCAGCAGAATATCGGAATCAGGCAATAAGAGCTCTCTTTGCTATCTTATTTTTTATTTTTGTTTACCTACTAACCCTCCTTCTGTCATTTTTTCTTATAATTTTTCTTTTCATTGCATCACATGCACTTATGCAGTCTTACTATAATAAGTATTTATTTTTTTTAGGTCTTACAACTGCTCTGATAGCACTTATTCTTTTAATTTTTTTAATAATGTTTTATTTCAGAAAGTCTACTGTAGACCGTTCTGGTTGGATTGAAATAAATAGAGAAGCACAACCTAAACTTTTTGATTTAATTGGGTCAATAGCTGAACAAATTGAAGTTAATTTCCCCCAAAAAGTTTTCGTTGCTTCGGGAGTCGATGCAATGGTTTTTTACGACTTAAATTTCCGTAACCTTTTTTTCCCAAGTAAGGAAAACCTGGTTATCGGTCTAGGGTTAATTAATTCTGTAAATGAAAGCGAATTTAAAGCGATTCTTGCCCACGAGTTCGGTCATTTTACACAGAGAAGTCTGAATGTATATAGTTATGTCTATATCGAAAATCAGATCATTTATAAAATGCTTATAGATGAACAGTTTTATCAGTCTTTACTACAAAATTTCTTTCAGACAATTTTTCGCTTGGCATGGATAGTAGTTTTTTATTCAAGAATTGTTCGATGGATTTTGAGGAACGCTTATGAAATCGTTTCAAAAAGCTATATGGCTCTATCGAGAGAGATGGAAAATCACGCTGACGAAATTTCTGCAAGAGTTGCAGGGTCAGTGCCTGCAATAACTTCTTTGCTTCGTGCAAGTCTAGCAATGGATTCCTTCAATTATATCTGGCAGTTTTATTTTAATCGTGTTTCGGAGAATGTTAAGACAGAAAACATATATCCTCAGCACTATCATGTAATGATGAGTTATGCAGAAAAATTTGGTATGGAAATTAAATTTGATTTACCCCACGTCAGCAAAGAAATAATAAACCGTTTCAACAGATCAAAATTAGTAATTAAAGACCAGTGGGCTTCTCATCCAACTGTATTTGACAGAGTAAAAAAGTTGGAGGATTTAAATGTGGAAGCCGTTGTGTCAGGTGGTTCGGCATGGAATCTTTTCTCCGATGGAGATAATCTGCAAAAGAAATTAACTGAAAAACTTTTTAGAAACTGGCAGTATTCCGACACACCAGTGATATTAGACTTCAAAGCTTTCAAAAAAAGGTATTCAGAAGAAGTTCATAAATATAGGTTTGATAAAAAGTACAACCACTTTTATGAACTCAGAGATATTTCGGTATTTGATATCAAGCAGGCAATTGAGACTTCAAATCAAGAAGAGTTTAAGGAATTTGAGGAAATTTTTACCGATAAAAATGTGGATTTAGTACACCAGTTTAGTGGACTGGATAGAGATTTGAAAACATTGGAAAGTATTACCAAAAAAGAAATTGCAGCCGATAGTTTTGATTACGATGGTGTAAAATATCAATCAGAGGAAAGCAATGAGTTACTGGAAGAATTAAAAAAGCGGCACGAGGTTTTACATAAAGAGATCAATAATCTTGATATAAAAATTTTCAAATTTTACCTTAATCTTGCTAAAGTTTCAGGACACAATGAGGAGCTATTAAAATGCTATGAGGATTATTTTTACCTTTTAAGGGAGGATAAGGAAAATCTTAAGATATATTTGGATTTAATAAATTCGATGCAGTTTATCTGGCGTGTTACATCTTTCAGTCAGATAAGAAACAAGATGATTACACTTAAGGAAAAAGAAGCGGATTTCGGAAGTAAACTTAAAAAGATTTTAAAAGATGAACGATATATTTCTTTTATAGCCGAAGAAAAGGGAATAAAATTAGAAGAATACCTTTCGAAAGACTGGCAATACTTTACTGAACCTAAATATAATGATGAAGCTTTAGCAAAACTTGAAGAAGCTTTATTCCTGTTTTATGAAATTTGTTCTAACGCACCCTTCAAAGCATTAAAAAGACTTTTAGATTTCCAGATAAATCTTCTGGAATCTAAAACCCAAGACGAATAATTGTTTTATTTAAAATTCTACTTTCCTAAAGTAGCGACCATCACAGCTTTAATTGTGTGCAGCCTGTTCTCTGCCTGATCGAACACTATTGAATGCTTCGATTCAAAAACATCTTCAGTAACTTCCATTCCATTTAGACCGTACTTTTGATAAATTTCTTCTCCAACTTTTGTCTCCCTGTTATGGAATGCTGGCAGGCAGTGTAGGAATTTTACTTTTGGATTACCAGTTAGTTTAATAACATCCATATTTACCTGGTAAGGCTTCATCAGCCTAATTCTTTCTTCCCATTTCTCTGTAGGTTCACCAAGTGAAAGCCAAACATCCGTATAAAGAAAATCAACTCCTTTTACTCCATCGCCTACATTTTCAGTAAGGGTAATTCTGGCGCCGGTTTCTTTTGCAATTAAGTTACATTTTTTAACAAGTTCTTCTTCCGGCCAGTTTTGCTTTGGTGCACAAAGTCTGACATCCATACCTATTTTTGCCCCACCAACCATTAAGGAATTCCCCATATTATTCCGTGCATCGCCTAAATAACAAAAAGAAATTTTATTTAATTTTTTCTTTGAGTGTTCCTCCATCGTGAGTAAATCTGCCAGAACTTGCGTTGGATGAAATTCGTCTGTCAAACCATTCCAAACGGGAACACCTGAATATTCAGCGAGCTCTTCAACTATTTTTTGTCCAAAGCCCCGGTATTCAATCCCATTGTACATTCTTCCCAGAACTCTTGCTGTGTCTTTCATCGATTCTTTATGTCCGATTTGTGAACCGGTTGGTCCCAGATATGTAACATTTGCTCCCTGATCGAAAGCAGCGACTTCAAATGCGCAACGCGTACGTGTAGATGTTTTTTCGAATATCAGCGCAATATTTTTTCCTTTTAATTTTTTCTTTGCCTTCCCATTCTTTTTTTCTGCTTTCAATTTTTTAGAAAGGTTGAGTAAGTAACGGATTTCCTTTGGGGTAAAGTCAAGAAGTTTTAAAAAGCTTTTTCCTTTTAATTTAACAGCCATAAATTATCTCCACATTATTATTCACTGATTGATAAATAATCTTAAGTAATACCTAAAATTAGGTGTTTGCAAATCAAAAACTAAAAATGAGCCTAAAGTCCAGATGATCCGCCCAGTGACGATAAGACTTGAAGTTTATTCCCGCATAAAAGTGATCAAATATCCGGTGGACTAAACCAAATCTTTGATAAAAATCATCCTTTTCTTTATAGGGTCGGTATACATACAAACCAAGTTGAATACTAAAAATTGTCTTCCCCATTAAAAACTCCCATCCTCCTTGAATAGAACCTCGCCAGGGACTTTGGTCTTCAATTGTTCCCCTTTGAACTCGGAGTCTTGCTCTGCCATTCATTTCCACTTCAGCACCTGCAGTGACCGCTCCAAATCTCATCACTTGCCAGCTTCTTACGACATTAATACCAAACATTGGCATTTGAGATTCATCAGGAAAGGGCATTGCTGAAATTCCCCAAAATAAACTAATGTCCCATCTTTTTTTATTCTTTGCATTCAAATATGGATCTGGATGTGTTCTTGGTTTTATTTCAATTGGTTCAAAAGTATAACCAACAGCAAAGCTAAGTGCTGGATAATTTATTCCGCCGTTTGGTTCAGTAATAGCAGCATTTGAGTTGTGATTCATGCTTACTAAAAATTGAGCTTCTACATTATCACTGAAAGCATATCTTATTCCTCCACCTACAGAAAGTAAATAATTTAGATGTGTGGAATAGGACATATTGTTCGGATGGTTTTCTTTGTCATATGGTTTTGTCAAATAAGATAATCCTGCTTTACCTTTTACAAGAAAATTAAATTTGGATAGCAATCCAAAAAAGTAAGTAAAGTCAATCCCACCTTCAAAACCGTATCCGAATATTTCATTTATATCGAAGTCGTAAAAGGCAAGATGAAAACCTAATCTGGGATAACAATGGCAGTCATCCCAAACTTCACGTGTATATAAAAGGTAGTCGAAATTTAATTCATAACCTATAGGATGCGTTCCGCGAATATTTACCACTTCCTTGGCGTGAGGTACAGCAAAACCGTAAATAAAATTAAAACCAGCAGTCAGAGGAGTTGCGTCAGGAATATTAATTTCTGTAAAAGAGATGGAATCTTGAGAGGAAATATAAAGTGAATCTGAATTTGACTGGGAGTATGTAAATCCTGCTAGTACAATTAAACAGCAGATGATTAATGTTTTATTTTTCACAGATTTGGTTTTATCTTTTTTAGGATGAAAGCTGAAATCTTTTAACCACCATCAAAAATAATAAAAAATTAGAATCGGTTAAGGGATAAAATGCAAAACCTTAATATGAATTGCATCTAAAACTAATCTCCCTAAAAACTCCATCAAGTCTAATTCGATTTTACAAATTATCTTAACTCCATACACATAAAAACTTATTGCAAATTATCAATTTATAAACAGATTATTCGGAACTAAAGGGGATTGAATTCCGTTTGTTTCATTAGGTGGGGATTTAGTCAGGGCATTATATAAATGAATTGGTTTTTTCTGAAGTATTATTTGAAGTAATTAAAGATAAAAATTCAAAATAAAAATCTGGCGAACGATTTTTATTTTTTATATTATTGTAGGTGGTCGGGGTGGGGGGATTCGAACCCCCGACCTCTTCGTCCCGAACGAAGCGCGCTAACCGGGCTGCGCTACACCCCGTACAAAGTATTTTTGCACTTTAGCAAAAGTTACGGTCGAAAAAATAGTATAATTGGCATAAAATAGCTAAAAAATGTAGATTGCATTGGAAAGATTTTTGATACTAATATCATTTATAAATAAAGCGCTAAACACATAAAATTATTGTTTTTGTATAATTTTTATAATATTTTAACAGACACTTGAAAAACGGTTATTCACTTTTTGTGAATTATTAAATAGTAAATAATAAATATCTATAACAATCTAGGAGGGTCTATTTATGAAAAAATTATTCAGTATTCTTTCACTTTCTGGAGTTTTACTCTTGATGAGTAATTCTTTTGCGCAAGAA
>JAPHUI010000244.1 GCA_026193755.1 Ignavibacteriaceae bacterium
GAAGAACCTATTCTGTACGCACCACTTCCGATTACAGCAATCTGACCTTTCTCTTTTACTGAGATATCGTGTTCGTTTCCATGATAAGTTAAGTATAGATAATTGGTCTGTGCCGGATACTCAGCTGCCATTGTATCAATCTGTTTTATAACAGGAAGAACATTTAGTGATTTACGTTTTAGCCTGACATCAATTTCAGTCGAGCTAATCAGCTCTGCAATCTGAAGATCAGAGAATCCATTTTGCTTAGCTTCCTTCAATAAAGAGAAATCAATTTCAGCAAGATGCTTTTGTTTCAACTTTAATACTGTTTCAACAATATTTTTCATTTTGAAGAGGAACCAAGGTGTGATCATCGTAAGACGATGCACCTTTTCAACTGAATACCCCTTTTGCAACGCTATCGCAATGGCGAAAATTCTTTTATCCGTAGGCTGTAATAATTCTTTATCAAGATCATCAAAATGAAGATCGTTGCAAACGAATCCTTTTAATCCAACATCCAGCATTCTTATTGCTTTTTGAAGAACTTCTTCAAAGCTTCGACCGAGGGACATTACTTCTCCAACAGATTTCATCTCTGAGCCAAGCTGCGTACTCACTTGCTGGAATTTTTGCAGATCCCAGCGTGGGAATTTTAATGCAACATAATCAAGTGCAGGTTCAAAGCACGCAGAAGTTTCCTGAGTAATACTATTTTCAACTTCGTTCAATGCATAACCAAGTGCAAGTTTTGTTGCTATGAAAGCGAGTGGATAGCCTGTGGCTTTTGATGCAAGTGCGGAACTTCTACTGAGACGCGCATTAACTTCAATTATTCTATAATCGTCTGAGTTTGGATCAAGCGCATACTGAATATTACACTCACCGATCACACCAATGTGTCTTATTAGTTTTATTCCGATTGAACGAAGCTTAAAATTTTCCTGTGCTGAAAGAGTCTGAACTGGTGCAATTACAACACTGTCTCCGGTATGAATTCCCATTGGATCAATGTTTTCCATCGAGCAGGTAGTTATGCAGTTATCGTATTTATCTCGAACAATTTCATACTCAACTTCTTTCCAGCCATAAAGGGATTCTTCAATCAAAATCTGATTCGTATATCTGAAAGCTTTCTCCGCTTTCTCTTTAAGTTCTTTTTCATTGTTGACTATTCCTGAACCCAATCCTCCAAGCGCGTACGCAATTCTAACCATGACCGGAAAGTTAATTTCATTAGCAACCTTAATTGCTTCATCAACACTTTTTGCCGTTTTACTTCGTGCAACTTTTAACCCGATTTCTGTACACTTATTCGCAAACAGTAACCTATCCTCCGTATCCTTAATTGCTTCAACGGGTGTTCCGAGTACTTGAGTGTTATGCTTTTCAAGAATTCCATTATTAAATAATTGAACTCCAACATTCAAAGCTGTCTGTCCGCCGAATTGTAACAGAATGCTGTCTGGCTGTTCCTTTTCAATTACTCTTTCAACGAACTCCAGGGTGATTGGAAGGAAGTAAACTTTATCAGCAAAATTTTCTGATGTTTGAATTGTAGCAATGTTTGGATTAACAAGAATGGAGGTTATTCCATCTTCCTTAAGCGCTTTAATTGCCTGAGAGCCGGAGTAATCAAACTCACCCGCCTGCCCTATTTGCAAAGCGCCTGAACCGAGAATTAATACTTTTTTTGGTTTTCTTTTTTTTATCATAATTATTTATACTGATCCTGAAATAAATTCAGGATGACATTGCAATTGGTTTGTCATGCTGAACTAGTTTCAGCATCTCTGGACATAATTTGAAAAATTTAGTTGTCAGGCTGAGCCTGTCGAAGCATGACCTGTCACACTTCGACAAGCTCAGTGTGACAATGCTATTTAAGTGCACGAACAAACATATCAAATATAAATTCACAATCATCGGGACCGGGAGAAGCTTCAGGATGAAACTGTGCTGCAAAAAATGGTTTTGATATATGAATTATTCCTTCATTCGTTCCATCATTATCATTCACGAACCATTCGCGCCAATCCTGTGGAAGCGTATCAGATTTAACAGCATAACCATGATTCTGAGAAGTAATGTAACATCTTTTTGTTCCCATTTCATTGCACGGCTGGTTGTGTCCACGATGACCATATTTTAATTTATATGTATCAGCACCAGCAGCAAGTGCTAGTATCTGAGAGCCGAGACAAATTCCAAGAATAGGTATGTTTGACTCCATTGCCTTCTTTGTATGCTCAATTGTTGATACATTCATCTTCGGATCACCTGGTCCGTTAGAAAGCATAATTCCGTTTGCTTTAATTGAAGTAAAATCATAGTCGTAAGGAACTCGAATAACAGAAATGCCTCTACCAAGGAAAGCACGGATGATATTATTCTTTGTTCCACAGTCAACAAGAATAATTTTTTTATTTCCTGCAGAATATTCAATCGGTTCATTTACTGAAACTTCTTTAACTAAGTCAGTCTGATTCGGATCCGAAAGTTTCGTCTCAACTTTTTCATCAATAATAATTCTTCCTAACATCGTTCCCTTGTCACGAAGCTTTCTGGTGAGCATTCGTGTATCAATTCCTGTAATTGCTGGAATTTTTTCTTCCTTCAGCCAATCGCCCAGAGATTGCTTTGCATTCCAATGAGAGTATTCACTAGAATAATTTGAAACTATCAGAGCGCGCACTTGAATTGAATCCGACTCAAAATTTTTTGAAACGCCATTCGATCTTTCCCTGTCCGGGACACCATAATTACCAATTAGAGGATAAGTACAAACAAGAATTTGCCCGCGGTAACTTGGATCGGTCAGCGTTTCAGGGTAGCCAACCATACCGGTGTTGAAGACAACTTCACCGTTTGCGTTATCTTCATAACCAAAACTGATTCCTTCAAATTCGGAACCGTCTTCAAGCATTAATTTCACTTTAGTATTTGTATTCATTTCGTTCAGCCAAAAAAATAGCCACTTGTTTAGTGGCTAAATGACTAAGGAATATTAAAAACACTTTTAATTATTTCTCTAATTTTTACTTTCACTATTTCGATTTAATTTCCCGGCAAATATAAGCCGCTTCTATATTTTATCCAATTGTTTGTAATGAGTATTGAATTAATAAAAGAATAATTTTTTAAATCTTGTATTTTCAATAAGATTTGCTATAATTGCATTGGAAATTTCATTGTTCATATTCAAAGGATGTTTTGAAGATTTATTCGTTTATTTCATTCATTGAATCTTTTCTTGTAAGAACTACACTCAATCAATTCTATTTTATCATTTTCGCTTTTAATAAATGAATAAGAAACCAAAGATTTTTATTATCGATACAAACGTTATCTTGCACGACTCATCCTGCATACACCAGTTTCAGGAAAATGATGTTGTAATTCCTTTAACCGTTCTCGAAGAACTTGATCAATTCAAAAGAGGAAGCCAGGTAATTAACCTTAATGCAAGAGAATTTTCACGTACGCTTGATTCGTTAACAGGTCAGGATATTTTTAACGGCGGTGTTTCAATGGGTGAAGGGCGTGGACAATTGCGGATAGCAATTTCACGGGGACTATCACCGGAGATTCGTGAAGTATTTAAAGAGGATACACCGGACCATCGCATACTCGGTACCGCACTGGATTGGCAAAAGAAGTACAAAGAAACCAATAGTGTAATTCTTGTCTCCAAAGATGTCAACCTTCGGATGAAAGCAAAAGCACTTGGAATTCCAGCAGAAGATTATACGACTGATCGAATTGGAAGCATTGAAGAACTTTATAGCGGTAAACAGGTGATAGAAAATTTTGATGACGATAAAATAATTGAATTGTTCCAACCACCATTCGAGGTTTTGGCTGAACCTTTACTTGACAGATTGAACGGTGAAGCATTGCCTAACAAATATTTTATACTCAGGAACGGCAACCGTTCTGTGCTCGCAAATCTTGATCAAAATAAAGAGCATCTTCGAAAAGTTGATAAGAATGTTATTTATGGAATCACACCAAGAAATGCTGAACAAACTTTTGCCGTTGACGCTTTGTCGAATCATGATATTCGATTGGTTTCACTAACGGGAAAAGCCGGAACCGGGAAAACACTTCTCGCTCTGGCAAGCGCACTTCACGTTAGAAAATCCTACAGACAAATATTTGTTGCCCGGCCGATTGTTCCACTCAGTAACAAAGATATCGGTTATTTACCGGGAGATGTTGAAAGCAAGCTCGCACCTTATATGACCCCACTTTGGGATAATTTAAAAGTAATTCAGGACCAGTTTCCTGAGACAGATAAAAACCATCAGCTTATTGATTCACTCATAAAAGAAGAGAAACTGGTTATCGAACCTCTATCTTATATTCGCGGTAGAAGTCTGCAAAGAATTTTCTTTATTGTTGATGAAGCACAGAATCTTACCCCCCACGAAATTAAAACCATTATCACGCGAGCGGGTGAAGGTTCAAAATTAGTTTTCACCGGGGACATTTACCAGATAGATCATCCCTACCTTGATGGACAATCGAATGGTTTGTCTTACTTGATTGATCGCTTTAAAGGTCAGAAACTTTATGCTCACATTAATTTAGAGAAAGGTGAACGAAGCGAACTGGCTGAGTTAGCAAGCAACTTATTGTAATTTGAAATTTAC
>JAPHUI010000406.1 GCA_026193755.1 Ignavibacteriaceae bacterium
AATGAAAACATCGTTGCTGTAAACTCTGTCGATAACTTTTGTATCGCAGTACAATTTCTGAAAATAAAAAGTATAAGATGAAACGTATTTACTTTGCTTAGTCCAGCTAGCACCACGGTCTGTACTTTTATAAATACCTTTATCTTTATCGGTCGCATCCACTATTGCATAAAGAACATCCGGATTAACCGGAGATATTGACATTCCGATTCTTCCAACGTCCTGAGAGGGGAGACCATTTTTTAGTTTTTCCCAGGTTTCTCCATTATCAAGACTTCTGTAAATTCCGCTTTCTGGTCCTCCATAAACTCCGGTGTATAAGTTTCTCATTCTTTGATGAGCAACTGCATATAAAATATTTGAAAATCTCGGATCCATATGAACTTCGTAGCAGCCGGTGTACTGGCTTACGTATAAAACATTCTTCCAGGTTTTTCCGCTATCAGTTGTTTTGAAAATTCCTCGCTGTCCACCCTGATTTCTCGATGAACCATAAGCGGCAGCATAAACTATATTGGAGTTGCTCGGATCGATTACAATTCCTCCAATGTGGTCGGAACTATCAAGACCCATGTTGTTCCAGGTTTTCCCGCCGTCTTCACTTCTATAAACACCATCACCGTAGATTACATTATTTTGACTATCGTTTTCTCCTGTTCCTACCCAAACTATATTTGTGTTCGATGGATCAATAGCAATTGAACCGATTGCATAAGATTTATTCCCATCGAAAACTGGTTCAAACGTAATTCCGCTATTTGTTGTTTTCCATAAAGAGCCATGACCCGAACCAACATAATATTCACTATGATCGTTTGGGTTGACAGCAATAGCTACTACTCTTCCAGCTGTCACTGCAGGACCAATGCTTCTGAATGATAAACCAGAAAGAGAAATGTTTTTTAACGAATCCGTTTTTGATTCATTTTGACAAAATCCATTAAAAGAAATTGTAAGAAGAAAAAAAGCGATTGAGGTGCTTAATATTTTTTTCATAGCTTTACTCTAATTTTTTTTATAAATGATTGATCCGGCATTATATAGCTTGCCGAAATAAGCGGTATGGTTGTATGATCCGGCTTCTCCCGATAATTCGGAATACGCCGAGACGGGTTGCATATAGTATGAGAAATTATTATTGAAACTATTCTAAATTTAAGGGATAGTTGGAGTTAATTCCAAAAGATTTGGATGAGTGGTTAAAGCAACTAATATCAAATAAAATTAATTATTTAAGCATTAACCTTTCTTTTTACAGAATTTAATTTCACATATCAGTTCTTAGATTTGATTTATCTAACCCCAATCAACATCATAAACTGGTAAGGTTCAATGGTAAGATTTTGTGCAGCAGTAATAGTTTTACCTCCAACAACATCCGTAATTGTTTTACTCAAGCCCAATTGTCGCAGCCTGTTACCTGCAATTCTTTGTTCTTCATTGCTGAAGTTTGCAATAATAAACACACTGTTGTCTTCATTATGCCTGAAGTAAGTTAGAAGATGGTCGTTGCCTGTATCAGCAAATTCGGTATTACTGCCTGAAAGTGCATGAGTTTTTTCTCGCAAACGAATTAGTTTTAAAAGTCCATTAAAAAGCTTTCCGGTTACTGATTCAGGATCTGATCTTTCTTTTAGTTTTTCCCAATCAAACTTTGGACGGTGAATCCATCTGGTATCTCCAATTTTTTCAGATAATTTTTCATAATCATAATCGTTTAGCATACCTATTCCATCACCCATATAAATAAGTGGCATTCCACCCATTGTTAAGATCACACCGTGCAATAAAAGGATTCTTCTTATTGCAAGTTCAATTTTATATTTATCTTTTTCTTCAAGAGCCTGTTCTAATCCAGCAAGTGATGCAGTTGTTCCAGAAACTCTTCCTTCCTTTGTATTTGGATTTTCCTGAAAAGGTAAACCTTTGGCAAAACTACCCGGATATCTTCCCGTATAAAATTCTGATAAGAATATTCTGTGAGCAGATGGATTTATCTTTAAATCTTCCGCATCGTCATTCGAGAATGCCCAGCCAATATCATCATGGCTGCGAATATAATTTGCCCACATACAGTTTGGAGGAATTGTAAATCTTTTTTCAAGTGCGTGCCGGAGTAGAGTAATTTTTTGTGTTGCAAGCGATTCCCAGAGCAATGCCATCATTTGAGGGTTGTATGAAAGCTGGCATTCATCTTCGCTTATATATTTATTCACTTCGTCCGGATGAACGATTGCTTCAGATTTAAATATAAATGAAGGTGCAACAATCTTCATCACTGCGTTGAACGCCTGTATTATAATATGTGCTTCGGGAAGATTTTCACAATTTGTTCCAAGTTTTTTCCAGATAAAAGCAACAGCATCAAGTCTTAAAATTTCCACACCCTGGTTTGCAAGGAATAGCATCTCGTCTGCCATTTTATTGAATACTACCGGGTTCTCATAATTCAAGTCCCATTGGTAATTATGAAAAGTTGTCCAGACCCATTTCTTAATTCTGCTTCTGTAAGTAAAGCAACCCGGATGATCATCCTGAAAAACAGGGATAATAGTTTTTTCAAATTCATTCGGAATTTTTCTATCAGGATACATTCTGTAATAATTCTGAAATTCCTCATCACCTGACATAGCTTTTTTTGCCCATTCGTGCTCATCGGAAGTATGATTAAAAATAAAATCCAGAACCAGGCTTATTCCATGATTACGTAATTCTTCTGCAAGTTTCTTTAAATCCTCCATTGTTCCGAGTTCAGGATTAACTTCACGATAACTACTTACCGCATAGCCACCATCGTTATCACCATCGGGGGTTTTAAAGACTGCCATAAAGTGAAGGTATGTAATATTAAGTTCTTTCAGGTATGGAATTTTTTCTCTCATCCCTTCAAGATCATCTGAGAAAAGATCAACATAACACACTGCACCAAGCATCCTGTTTGATTGATACCATCCGGGATCATGTTCGCGAATTGCATCCAGCGCTTTCAAATCTGCAGATCTTTCAATCCATGCTTTTGTTGCTGTGTTCAGTATTTCTGTAAGGTGGTAGAAGAAATCATATTCTTTACCGTAGAGTTGGTAAAGTAATCCGAATAGACGTGGGAAGTGCTGGGTAAGTCTTTGAACGTACCTCTGCCATTCGCCTTCCTCAACTTTTTCTGAATACTTCTCAGTTAGATGGGGAAGTAATCTTGCAAAAGAAAAATTTGCTTGTTTTTGAATCCAGTTTATATCCTGCATCTGTAAGTACTTATTTTTTATCTATTTCGATATTAATTGAAAATAATGATATCAACTTTGAGCTTAAAGTCAGTTGTAAAAAGATAAATTAAATATTTTTTTGGTAAAAAGATTCCGGATCGAGTCTTTTATAGACTCGTCCGGAATTACAAGAGTGAATTATTTGATGATCTTCTTTTCTCTCAAAACACTTTCAACAGTATTCTGTCCAATTTCCTGAAGTTCGTATTTTACTCGCGTGTAAGGTTTGTTAATTTTTATATATCTGCTTAAGTCAATCGGAGTTCCGATTACCACAGAATCACAATCTGTTTTGTTGATAGTTGTTTCAAGATCTTTCATTTGTGCTTTACCATAACCCATCGCAGGAAGAAGAATTCCAATGTTCGGATATTTTTTAAATGTATCAGAAATTGTTTTTACAGTATATGGTCTCGGATCAACAATTCCTTTTGCACCAAGTTTTTGTGCAGCAATT
>JAPHUI010000433.1 GCA_026193755.1 Ignavibacteriaceae bacterium
ACTGGATGAGTGGAGAATTAGTTATTTAGATTCAACCAATCCAAATTGTGACATATGCAGTGGAGTCATCTTTCCACAGAGAGGTTTCTGATTCTCTTTCAGGTTGTTGAGTAACTTAAGGTTTTTTTAAAATCATTTAACTCCGAATAATCTATTGTTTACTTTAAACCAAGTTTAAGATTTTTACTAAGTAATTTAACTGATTCATTTATTCTTTTTATTCCCGTATCTTTTTTCTTTGCCTGATTTATCCATAAGTAATACCTTTTCTTATGAGAAGGTGAAAGCTTTTTAAAATTTACTTTAGCGCTTTCATTCTTTCTTAATGACACAATGAAATCTTTTGGTATATCATCAGAGATTTCGGGAAGTTTAATTTTCTTTTTCCAGATGCCTGATTTTTTAGCAGCATTTACTTTGCTCAGCCCGAAACTTGTCATTCTACCTTCTTTAATAACTTTCTTGACACGTCTTTTATTTAATTCAGACCAGATACTCTTATCATTTCTTGGTGTAAATTTGCGGACGTATCTCTCATCATCAATTTTCTTAACAAGACTATCAATCCACCCGAAACAAAGAGCTTCTTCAACTGATGCTTCATAATCCAAACAAGGTTTTCCTGTTTCTTTTTTAAAAAAAACAAGCCAAACACCATTGGATTGATTGTGATTCTTCTTCAACCATTTTCGCCAATCATTGCTTGTTTTTATGTATAATTTATCCATAGAAGTGTATTAGTACTTTAAAATTTTTGCAATGTCTTACAGTTTTCAATCAATATCAATTTGTATTGTCACTTCAGGTTTATTAAAGATGAATTTTGCTTTATCCCAGGAAGGCGGACCAAACCATCCGGATGCATTATTAGAAAAGCCATAATTTTCAGTAGGGATACCGAGAATGTCTGTGTCTAGTTCTGCGTTTTTATTTTTATCCTGATATACTCTCACAGCATATTCACCATATTGTAATGAATCAATTGTTACAACGACTTCTTCATTTTGAATGGGTAGTACTTTACCAATCCAAACAGAATCTTCTCTTTCATAAACCTCTTTTGAGTCATCAAGAGCAAAACGGCAGTTACCCACATCACTTTCGAATCCTTTAATTATTACTGTCAATTTTCCCGTGGCCATTAAAGAATCAGCATCCTGTGGAAAAAGAAAAGTCACTGAATAGAAAATTAGTATTAAAAGAAAATTAACAGGAAATCTCTTCAGATTTTTTTTATTGATCATAACTAGTTTTTTTTGAAATAATATAATCTTCAATTTTAAGTGCAATGATAGAAAACAGATAACCGAAAGCTGTGCCAATACTAGCTCCGCCCAACACATCCGAGGGATAATGAACTCCCAGATAAATTCTTGATATAGAAACTAATGTCGCAGTTATAAGAAAAATCCATTTATACTGAGGAAAAAGTCTTAAAAGAAAAACAGCAGCAGCAAAATTATTTAGAGCATGATTTGAAGGGAATGAAAATCCGCCGGCACACCCGATCGGTGTAATTACGTCAGAAAGAGCGTTACAGGGTCTGACTCTTTCAAAAAATTCTTTGAGAAGCCGGTAGCCAGTCTGGTCTGTGACTACTATTAAAATTATCAAAGTGATTACAGCTATTTTTCCTCTTAATCCACCTTTAAAGAACGCTATTCCTATCAGTATTAAATAGGCTACATACCACTTATTTACATCCGTAATAATGGAAAAAAACTTATCGAGGAATCCGGTAGAAATGGTATGATTGAATAGGTAAAAAATTGCTAAATCAAACGAATATAAAAATTCCATAGTGGCACTAAATGTGAGGTAATAATTTGTTGCAAATGTAATAAAAAAAAGCGTTTAGACTAAATTTTTTATGGAATACTCGACCCCAGGAAAAATAAGTAAAGGAGACGACTTCAACTCAACCTTCAGCACTTCAATTATAGAATTTATTTTCAAAGGTAAATTTCCACTATCCAGCGAAAAATACAAGGAAGTAAAAAAGCAGCTTGAACGTCTGTTGTTTGTTCCATTGAGAATTATGTCGCTGCTTGTTGCCGTGTTCGGTTTGTTTGCAATGGTATTTGAAATAAAATATTTCCCGGTACATTCTGTCGAGATTTATTTTATCCGATTAAGTTCTACTCTGATCGCATTTATTATACTTACAAATTTAAGCCGAGATGTTTCGCGTAAGCGTTCAATTTTGCTTCTTCATCTGCTTCTGCTAACAATTATAATTTCATCCGGTTTAATGATTTACCTTATCCCATCAACAATTCTTGTCAATTCAAGTATAGTTGGTCTGATTATTTTTTCTTCTGCACTTTTTTTGAGCTGGGAGATTAAACATCAGATTATAGTAGCAATTTATTATAATCTTGTTTTCGCAGCATCAATACTGTTTAACAAACACAGTATATATTTTCTTCCAAATATGAAAGAGTCCGTAATTTTTGTTTTGTTTCTCAGTCTGGTTTCAATAATAGCTTGTGCTATCAATTTCAGAATGCGGCTGTTTTTAGCAGAGAGAAATCTTCAAATCGAACAGTCGGAACATAAATACAGAGCTATTATTGATAACTCGTTGGAAGGCATATTTCAATCAACCATGGATGGCAAGTGGTTGACCTTAAATAAATCAATGGCTCTAATACTTGGTTACAAAGATGAAACTGATTTAATGAGTGTAAATATTAAAGATTTGTATGCATCAGAAGAGGATAGAATAAAGTTGCTTAGTGATTTAAAAAAGTATGGAAAAGTCGAGAATTACAGAATTAGGTTAAAAAGAAAAGATGGTTCAATTGCTTTTATACGACTTAATGATAGACTTGTAAAAAACGAAGATGGCAGTGTGTACCTTGAAGGAAATATTTATGATATTACCGATCAGGTAAAAGCAGAGGACGAAAGGCAACAAGTTGAAAATATGCTTAAAATAGAAAAGGAAAAAACTGAAAAATTAGCTCAGGAAGCTATGAGGATTAGTGGAACCAAGAGCAAATTTTTAGCTAATCTGAGTCATGAAATCAGAACTCCGATGAATGGAATTCTTGGTTTTCTCACTCTCATCGAAGCCGGAGCTTATTCAAATGACGAAGAGTTAAAACAATTTTCTTCAAATGCACGTCAATCTGCAGAGTCGCTTCTGGATATTATTAATTCAATTCTCGATCTTACTAAAATTGAAGCTGGAAAAGTAAAAGTTGAAAATGTTCGATTTAATTTGATAAATGTGATAGATCAAGCAATTTCTGTTGTTTCAGTAAAAGCAAATGAGAAAAAAGTACGGATAGTAAAGCAAGTTCCAGAATCTAACGAAACAATGTTAGTTGGAGATATGATAAAACTCCGTCAGATACTTGTTAATCTATTAAATAACGCAGTGAAATTTACTTTCGATGGCGAAATTAAAATAATTGCTAAAACTCAAAAGCATTCTAATGGTGGAGTTGATTTGCATATGTCTATTACAGATACCGGTGTTGGAATTCCGGAATCCAAGTTAAATGAATTATTTAAGCCGTACTCTCAACTTGGTGATTTTTATGAAAACTTTTCACGCGGTTCTGGTTTAGGATTGGTTATATGTAAAGAATATGTTGAACTCCTTGGTGGAAACATTAGCGTAACTAGTAAAGAGGGAGAGGGTAGTTCCTTCAACTTTATGATAAAATGTAAGACACAAACTGAAGCTGATATTTCAAATCCACTTGTTACTGAAAAAGAAGCATTCGAAAATCAGTTTCTCATCAGTGCACAGGATTTTAATGGCAACGGATTTAGAAGGAAGAGGGAAAAATTCAGCATACTGCTGGCTGAAGATAATTTGATAAATCAAAAAGTGACTATAAAAATATTAAGTACTTTTGGTTTTAATGTTACTTCGGTGGTAGATGGGCAGGAAGCTGTTGATGCTGTAAAAAAGGGTAACTTTGATCTAATCCTAATGGATTTACAAATGCCGAACCTGGATGGATTCAAAGCAACGGAACAAATAAGATCTTTAATTGATTTAAAAAAGAATACTCCAATTATTGCTTTAACAGCACACGCACTTTTGGGAGATAAAGAAAGATGTTTGAATGCTGGAATGACTGATTATGTTGCTAAACCAATTGCTGGTCAGGACCTGGTTAAAAAAATTGATGTTTTATTGGATATTCGAAGTGATGATTCAGCACATCAGGAAAATATATCCAAAAAGATAAATTCTTTACTTGATCAGGAAAGATTAAAGACTGTGAGTCTCGGCGATCGCGAATTCGAAAAAGATCTTCTGATTTCTTTTTTATCTGATCTTGATGAGAAATATAAAATCCTAAATGAACTGATTGCTCAAAATGATATTAAGAAAATTGTTGAGATTGCACATTCAATTAAAGGATCAAGTTACTCTATTGGTGCTGTTAGAGTTGGTGATGAAGCACTTGCTATTGAGCTTTCAGGTAAAAATAATGATTGGCTTAATGTTAGTGATAGAATAGAAAAGTTAGGTTTGGTACTAAATGAAACCAGGTCAAAAATAGAAAGTTATCTTGTAGAGAAATAAAAAAGCCCTCTGAGGGAGGGCTTTAAAATTAAGCCTCAACTGCGACTGTTTCCTTTTCAAATTTTAATAAAACATTTCTAATAGTACCAATCGCAAAGTCGATTTCTTCTTTGGTGATAACCAACGGTGGTGCAAAACGAATAATATCTCCGTGTGTTGGTTTTGCTAACAGTCCATTTTCTTTAAACTCAACACAAACATCCCAGGCTGTCTTACCTGATTTAGTTGGTTTTATAACGATCGCATTAAGTAACCCTTTGCCTCTTACAAGTTTAACTATATCAAGTTCTTCAACTATTTTTTGAACTTCCTGTCTGAAATAGTTACCAAGCTTTTCTGCATTCTCCGCAAGTTTTTCTTCCTTTAAAACCTGGAGTGCCGCTATAGCTACTCTTCCGGCAAGAGGATTTCCTCCGAAAGTTGATCCATGCTGACCGGGTTTAATTGTAAGCATGATATCGTCATCTGCAAGAACAGCCGATATGGGCATAACACCGCCGGACAAAGCTTTACCAAGAATTAAAACATCCGGTCTTACATTTTCGTGGTCACAGGCTAACAGTTTTCCGGTTCTGCATAAACCTGTTTGAACTTCATCTGCTATGAATAATACATTTTTTGATTTACAAAGTTCGTACGCTTTTTTAAGATATCCTTTTTCAGGAACGACAACACCTGCTTCGCCCTGAATTGGTTCAACCAGAAAAGCTGCAACATTTGGATCTTCTAAAGCTTTTTCCAATGCAGGAATATTATTGAATGGTATTAATTCAATACCAGGCAGATAAGGTCCGTAACCATCTTTACAGTCAGGGTCATTCGAAGCAGAAACTGCCATCATAGTACGACCGTGAAAATTACCTTCGCAAAAAATTATTTTAGCTTTATTTTCAGGAACCCCTTTTACTGCGTAAGCCCATTTGCGTGCCAGTTTGAAAGCAGTCTCATCTCCTTCAACACCGGTGTTCATAGGGAGCACTTTATCATAACCAAAATATTCTGTAACGTACTTTTCATATTCTCCCAAAACACTATTATAGAAAGCACGTGAAGTTAGTGTAAGTTTTTGCGCCTGATCGGTTAAAGCTTTAATTATCTTGGGATGACAATGTCCCTGATTTACTGCAGAATAAGCAGATAAAAAATCCAGATATTTTTTTCCTTCGACATCCCAAATCCATACTCCTTTACCTTTGTCGATTACAACACCGAGAGGGTGATAGTTATGTGCACCATATTTATTTTCAAGATTAATGAAATCCTGTGAAGTCATATCGTTTCCCTAATTTTAATTAAAAAATAACTTTACAAAGTTAAAATCATTAAGCTACACTTCCAATGTAAAAGCGTATTACTGCATACGCTTGTACCAATTTTTGTAACTTTACTTGTTTAAAATTTTAATAATTTGTTATTAGACTTGTATGGAAATTAAAACCTTTTCTATTAGCGTTTCAACAAAAGGAAATTGTGACATTATAGATATAACAGATGATGTAAATACTATTATAGTTAATAATAAGTTTAATGAAGGAAGTGCAGTAATTTTTGTAGGTGGCTCAACCGCCGGAATAACCACAATTGAATATGAGCCTGGATTATTAAAGGATTATCCTAAATTTTTTGAAAGAATTGCACCGGTAAATGTGAATTATGAACATGACAATACCTGGCACGATGGAAATGGTCATTCACATGTGAGAGCTGCGATTCAGGGAGCGTCTTTAACAATTCCATTTTCAAATGGAAGATTGCTTCTGGGAACCTGGCAGCAAATGATTTTGGTGGATTTTGATAACCGTTCCAGGAAGAGGGAAATTACTGTTCAGCTTATCGGGAATAAAAAATAAATTTTTAATTTTTATAGAAGGAATGACAAATGAAATATTTAATGACTTTATTTTTTTTATTTGCCTTTTCTCAATTTACTTTTAGTCAGCAAGATGACAGTGTCGATGTAGATTTTTACTATCATCCCGAAAACAATCCAAACAATGTCTATCTTCCCGGAGAATTTAATGGGTGGGTGGTTAATAGTCCTATTTCACTGATGAGTTATGACCCGGTTAGCAATACGTGGTCTAAAACTGTTAGACTCAGAGTCGGCGGACCGGATCCGTTACCGGCACCTTTCAGTGTTCCGGGTGCTTATCAATATAAGTTGAATGCAGATGGAGTCTGGTTTCCCGATCCATTAAATCCCAGACAAAATCC
>JAPHUI010000359.1 GCA_026193755.1 Ignavibacteriaceae bacterium
AATACAACATAACGAGAATTACAGGAATATAAATGAATAGCGGCACAGTATAATGAACTCTTGAGAATGCTTCCATAAAATCACTCTCGAACATTCTTACTGTTTCATCTTTATTAGATACATAGTTTTTCGGCATAGTCATTCCTTAATTGTTAATATTTCACAATCAAATTTAAACATATTTATCAAATAATAAATTAGCATTTTGTTTGATATTGTTTCAATTTCGCAACTTTTTAACACCTAAACCCGGACCTTCAGGAATTATAATTTTTCCATCGTAAATCTTCATTCCACTAAACAGGTCATTTGAAATAAGTTCGGCTCCATCCAGATCAATCCAATCCGCCAGTGGCGATAAATGAGAGGCTGCAGTAATAGCACAGGAGGATTCTGTCATACAACCAATCATTACTTTTAGATTAAGCTGTTTTGCTTTTAAAATCATTCGATATGCTTTATTAATACCGCCGGCTTTCATCAATTTAATATTCACACCTGAATAAATATTTTTAATTTTTTCAAGATCGTTTAAGTTTTGCACAGCTTCATCTGCAATTATTGGCAATGGACTTCTTTCAGTTAACCAGGCTGTGTCCTCCAAATTCAACATGGGTAAGGGTTGTTCAACAAGAATAACGTTCTGTTCTTTTAAAAAGTTAATCATATCGAGCGCAAGGTACTTATCTTGCCAACCTTGATTTACATCGACATAAAAAGGTTTGTTCGTTAACAACCTTAACATTTTAATTATTTTCTTGTCATCTTCAGTCCCAAGTTTTACTTTAAGAATTTTAAAATCTGCTGCTTCGACAATTTTCTCTTTTAATGATTTTACTTCCGAAATACCCAACGTATAAGACGAATATAAATCATCTTTAATATTAATATTCAAGTAACGATATAAAGGAACGTTAATCATTTTTCCTGCTAAATCATGAAGTGCAATATCAACCGCTGCTTTAGCTGCATTATTTCCTTCTTCAATTTCATCAATATATTGAAGTATTGCATAAAGATTTTCCGTTCTTTCAAATTGTTTCAAATCCACTTTGTTCAAGAAGCTAATCACACTTTGTTGGTTTTCATACAGATACGGAGGAAGTGATGCTTCTCCGTAACCAGTCAACCCATCTTGTTCTATCTCAACCATTACGGTAGGTGTTGTTAAACGTGAGTGAAATGAAATTGTAAATCTTTGTTTAAGCTCCAAAGTATAAGGATAATAAGTTAATTTCATAGAATTTTTTATTTGAAAAAATTGTAAAAAATATCAACGAGTGATAAATTGAGGTTGAAAATAATCCTTATAGTTTTCATAATCTACTGCAAAATTATATTGATACAGAATCAAACTCTTCCTTTAACTAAAATACTTTAGCTCATAATGCAACAATCAAGAGAAACCTGGGGTTCAAAGGCTGGATTTATCCTGGCAGCAGCTGGCTCAGCAATTGGTTTGGGAAATATTTGGAAGTTCCCATACATAGCGGGTGAAAATGGCGGCGCATCATTCGTTCTGATATATTTAATATGTATTGCTGTTATTGGTCTTCCTGTTTTAATAGCCGAGATACTTATTGGCAGAACCACACAAAGAAATCCAGTTGGAGCATTTTATAAACTAAGTAATTCCAAATTCTGGGCTGCTGTTGGAGGAATGGGAGTTGTTGCCGGATTCTTAATTTTATCTTTCTACGCAATTATAGCCGGATGGTCGATTGGTTACATCATTGAGGCAATCAATGGTAACTTTTTTAATTTTCCTGAACCGGCATCGTCCGCAGAACATTTTCAAAATCTTGTTGGTAATATTCCATGGATAATGGGGTACTTTGCATTCTTCATGATACTGACAATGGTAATAGTCTTCTCAGGTATTCAGAAAGGGATAGAACGTGCAAGCAAAATAATGATGCCACTTCTTTTTATTCTACTGATAATCTTGATGATAAGAGGGCTTACTCTTGATGGTGCGTCTCAAGGATTAGATTTTTTATGGAATCCTGATTGGAGTAAAATTACCGCGAACACAATTTTGCTGGCTTTAGGTCATGCTTTTTTTACACTTAGCTTGGGAATGGGCGCTATGCTAACTTACGGAAGCTATATGTCTGAAAAAGATAGTATTCCAGTTGCAGCATTACAAATTGTAATACTCGACACTTTAATTGCACTCATTGCTGGTACAGCGATTTTTACTTCCGTTTTTGCTGTTGGATTAGCTCCCGATGCAGGTCCAGGACTGATATTTCAAACTCTTCCTGTAGTATTTTCTAAAATGCCGGGAGGATACTTTTTTTCCATATTATTTTTTATATCCCTAACCATTGCTGCACTTACTTCTTCAATTTCACTACTTGAAGTAGTTGTTTCTTTTTTCGTAGATGAACTAAAGTGGAAACGTCATACTGCAGCTATAGTAATTTCGGTTTTTATTTTTGCGCTTGGAGTCCCCAGTGCATTGTCTTTCAATCTTCTTAACGATATAAAAATTTTCGGGTTTGACTTTTTCGAATTAGCAGATTTTATAGCATCTAACATATTATTGCCTTTGGGTGGTTTATTTATTGCGGTATTTGTTGCCTGGATTTGGGGCTACGATAAAGTTATTCCTAACCTTCGAAAGGGAGCGGAAAACTTTTTTGATAATTATCCGCTGCTTAGTAGTCTTTGGAAGATATTTTTAAAATATTTGTCACCGGTATTAATCTTTCTGGTATTTTTATATTCAATAGGCTTACTTGAAAAAATATTTAATGTTTTTTCCTGAAATTGAAATCAACATATAGTAATCGTCAATGTCAAAAAGGTATTAAATGAAGAGATCCACCTCAGGTATAATATTCTTTACGATTATTATTCTGTTAATAGTAATTGCAGGTTTTTCATTTTTTGATATTGTCTGGTCCTTCCCCGGTAACTTTGATTTCATAAAAAACTTACCAACCCCGGATATACCTATAGGCTCAATTCCTTTTATGATAATTGTTCTGGTTGGAACAGGAATTTTTATCTCGATAAAACTTGGTTTTCCACAGCTCAGATACTTATGGCATGGAATTAAAGTAACAATGGGGAAATATGATGACCCAAATGATGAAGGAGACCTGAATCATTTTCGCGCACTTACTACAGCTCTATCTGCAACAGTAGGAATTGGGAATATTGCAGGAGTTGCGACTGCTTTATACTATGGTGGTCCGGGAGCAATGTTTTGGATGTGGGTAACTGCTTTCTTCGGA
>JAPHUI010000343.1 GCA_026193755.1 Ignavibacteriaceae bacterium
CTGAAACAAATTGTTAAATTGCTATATTGATAATCTTTTAATCAACAATAAAACAATTTAACAATGAAGCAATGAACATTAAGAAATGAATCAATTAAAATGAAAATAAGATGGAATTTACTTTTGACTTAAATACAGTCTGGTTTTTACTTATCGGTGCGTTACTATCGGGTTATGCAATACTTGACGGTTTTGATCTCGGTGTTGGTATGATGCATCTTTTTGTAAAAGAGGATAAAGAACGTAGAATAATGATCAACTCAATCGGGCCAGTTTGGGATGGCAATGAGGTCTGGCTGGTTACTGGTGGTGGTGCGCTCTTTGCCGCATTTCCTCATGTTTATGCGACAGTATTTTCCGGATTCTACGATGCTTTTATTCTTCTGCTGTTCATGCTCATTTTCCGTGCAGTTGCAATTGAATTCAGAAGCAAACAGCCAATGCTGTGGTGGAGAAAAATGTGGGACGTTTCGTTTGGTGTTGCAAGCTTTCTTATTGCATTCCTAATGGGAGTTGCCCTTGCAAATATAATTACTGGAATTCCTATAGGACCTGATAAAGAATTTATGGGGACATTCATCAGTCTTATTACTCCCTACACTGTTTTAGTAGGTATTACAACGGTAGCATTATTTATGATGCACGGTGCGATATATAGCGTGATGAAAACAGATGGTGAACTTCAAAAAAAATTGAGAGGCTGGGTAAATAACACTATCATATTTTTTGTCATTTGTTATGCAACTGTTACAATGGCAACATTGATTTACTTTCCTCATATGGTTGAAAACTTTAGAGCATTGCCGGTACTTTTTGTAGTAGCTTTGCTAAACATGCTTGCAATTGCAAATATTCCCAGAGAAATTTCTAAAGGGAGAGAATTTCGTGCGTTCCTTTCTTCGGCTGCTTCTATTGCGGCGTTACTATTAATTTTTGCGATTGGAATTTTTCCTAACATCGTTTATTCAAATCCAAATCCAGAATACAGCTTAACAATTTATAACGCTGCAAGTTCGGAAAGGACTTTAACTATTATGCTTATTATTGCTTTAATTGGTATTCCATTTGTCTTTGCCTACACAATCAGCATTTACTGGATATTCAGAGGTAAGGTTAAGCTTGATGAAATGAGCTATTGATTTTTATTTGTTCCGATTAATTGCTTTCTGAATTGCTCTGTAAAACTCTTCCGCCTTCTGTGAGCCGATTAACAATTTCTTTTTGTTTTTGAATATTATTTGAATCCCTCTATTCCCCGAAACATTATAAGCTCTTCCTCTTAAACCATAACGAATTCCCCAGCCACCGTATTCGTAAATTGGTCTGTAAGTTCTCACTTCATATTTTTCTATCTCAGTGTATGGATAGATTTTAAATTTTCGATGAAGAGGGAAAAATCTAAGATAAATCCCATCGTTACGAACTTCAGTAATTAGTTTTAGTGAATAAAAGAAAATCGGAAAACCAATCCCGAACAACAGCCAAATTAAATGGATCATCCAGTTTGGTGCAGGATGGTTTCCAAATTTATGTCCAAGAATTATCTGTTGAAATAGTCCAATCCATGGAAGAATACTTACAATAATTACGATAATGATCATCCAGGGTTGCCGGAACTTTTGCTCCTCTTTGAAGTAAGTTTCTGAATGTCTGTTTCTATTTGTCATTTTTTACATAAAAACTTTTTATACCGGGACTTGGTTTCTCTTTCCGAATACTGGATCGATTTTAACAAATTTTGTAATTAAAAACACAGGTAATGTTGAAATACAAACCCAGATGAAAAAATTAAGATAGCCTACCTGTTCCTGTATCCATCCGCTAATCATTCCCGGAAGCATCATTCCCAATGCCATCAATCCTGTCGCAATTGCAAAATGTGCAGTTTTAAATTCACCTTCAGAAACATAAATGAGGTAAAGCATAAAGGCTGTAAAACCAAAACCATAACCAAACTGCTCCACCGCAACGCAGATGTTAATCAATATAAAATTTGATGTCTGCGTTGCCGCAAGGTAAACATAAACTAAATCCGGCAGGTTGATAGCAATTAACATCCACCAAATCCAGAATTTCAATCCTTTTTTAGCGCAAACAAATCCACCGAGAATTCCACCCAGCATTAATGCAATAATGCCGACAGTTCCATAGATAACCCCAACACTTTGTGTATCAAGATTCAATCCTCCGGCAGATTTTGAATCGAGTAAAAATAAAGATGTCATCTTAGCAAGTTGACCTTCTCCAAGTCTGTAAAGCAATATAAAAAATATGATTAAGATTATCTGTTTCTTCTTAAAGAAAGAAATAAAAGTGTCAGCAAAACTTTTTGTTACTTCTAAAAAATTTCGTTTGATCCGGTTTTCATCGGTTAATGGAAAGGGGAGTATGTTTTTATGATAAAATGTAAAAATGAAAA
>JAPHUI010000308.1 GCA_026193755.1 Ignavibacteriaceae bacterium
AACTGCACCAACTCCTCCACTTTGAGCAACAACGGAAATATGTCCGGGATCCGGAAAGGTAAATGTAAAATCACAATAAGCTCTTACATCAGGATCAGAATTAATTATCCCCTGACAATTGGGTCCGAATAGTCTTACTCCGTACTTCTTAGCTATAGACACAATTTCTTTTTCCAGCGCTTCTCCCTCAGGACCCACCTCCTTGAAGCCGGCGCTGTTAATAATAATAAACTTAACTCCTTTTTTACCGCAATCATCAACAGCTTGTGGAACGAATTTGCTTGGAATACTAATATGCGCGAGATCTACATCCCCAGGAACATCAGAAATTGTCTTGTATGCTTTTATACCTCTAACTTCATCTGCATTAGGATTAATAGGATATATTGCACCTTTGTACTTATAGTGTAAAAGGTTTTTGGTTATAACATTGCCTATGGAAAGTTCTTTTGTGGATGCCCCGATAATTGCAACCGATTTAGGATTGAATAATGAATCTAACATCTAATTAGTTCTCCCTAAATTTTTAACATCAGAGTTATGAACCATATGAAATTTTTATTTACTTGTTTATCATCTGGAAACCGCTACCTCTTGTTTTCATCCAGTTGCTCAATAAAGGCCTCGACATTTGTTTTAGTCTGTTCGTCTGAAATTAATCTCAGATCATTCAAATCGCCATTTATGACAAGGCTTGGAATGCCTGTTTCTTTCTCAAGTCTTTGTGGCATACCGTAACGATTATTAGAATTGTTTGGACAAGTTTTGGCATCGTGATAAATTACTCCATCAATCTTAAATAAATCAATCATTCTTTTCATGTATTTCTCTTTAGCCTCATCAGACTTTACAATGAACAATTCAGAATATGCTTTTGCCATACTCGTAAATGGATCTTCAGGATCAAAGTCTGTGAATATCCAGCTATTGCAGTAGGTGGATGCAAGAACACATGCTTTTAGATTGGCAAATAATTCAGAGTGAGCTCTGAGTCTTCCCCAAACCGGCATACCTTCCCAATAAATCCGAAATTTTTCATCTTCCACAGCGCCTTCTTTGTTCTTAACTCTTTCCTTTAATTCCTTTAACAGGATTTTATAATAATCGACTGCTTGTTGAGTTCCCCGCAAAACAACCGCGGGACCCATATGGATAGTGCCATCGAAAAAGGTGAGGGGAGATGGATTAGTCGATGCTGTTTCGAGAACTTCCTTCCAAAGCTCGGAACATTCCCGTGACAGAGCGACAACTTTTTTGAGTTTCTCCAAATCAAATTTATTACCTGAAATTTTTTCTAGGGGTTCAACTAAATCCTTAATCTGCTGTGAAATTGAACTAACAACATTTTCCCCAATATCTGTTGGGTTTCTGTGGGTATGAACACCTAATAGAGGTACATTAAGTTCTCGGGAGTACCAGCCAAACCAATCTTTTACGTCCCTGCATTGGTTTGTGTTATATACTAAAACATCGGGTTTTGGAACACTTTCAATTCCTTCAAATGCTTTTGATAAAGGAGTGACTCCCTTTAAATAAGCTCCAATATCTGCTGTCAAATAGGAACAAATATCAGGGGAATAACCTATAACATTAGCATTGGGTATTACATCCGTTGACATTCTTGAAGTTCCGAGCAATGCACCATGATTTTCTGGGTAATAAACAAGAAAGCCCATTGATAAAAGCAGTTCAGCTGGTCCAACACTTGTGCACCACGCAATTTTTTTATCTCTGGATTTTGAAGCTCTGTCTAGTTCGTAAAAATAGTCAGCCATATACTTGTTCATTATCCCTGTTGCTTCTATTTTTTTACGAACCACTTTTTTTTCTTCAACCATAAAATATTCTCATCTTTGAATAAAAATATGATTATCTAATTAATGTCTACTAGTTCCTTTTCCATGGCATATAAAGCGGCACCGATAGCTCCTGAAAATTGTGGATACTCCGGAACCAAAATCTCCCTCTCTATTAACTTTCGCATCATTTCAACTAAGAATGGATTGTGTGCAACGACACCTCCGGTCATAACAACTTTACCTGTAAAAGAATCCATTTCCGTAATGCGCCTTATCACTGAGAAGAACAACCCTTTTACAATATCAGGTAATTTCTTTCCATTCCTGATGTTTTCTAAAACTTCTGTAGCTGAAAATACAGTACAATAGCTGCCTAACTTAACCATATCCTCAGATTGTTTTGCAAGCTCATCCATTTTTTCAAGGGGAATATCAAGTCTTGCTGACATCTCCTCAAGAAAAGCTCCTGTTCCTGCAGCACATTTTCTATTCATTTTAAAGCTTGAACGCTTTCCATTTTCATCAAGCTTTATAATTTTATTATCCTGTCCGCCAATATCAATAATGGAAATTGCAGTCGGGAAATAATGATAGCATCCCTTTGCGTGACAACCAATTTCTGTAACCGTATCATTCGCAAACGATACGTTTTTTCTACCATACCCTGTTGATATTGTTTTAGCAATGTCTGATTCCTCAGCGCCTGCCATATTAAGGGAAGTATCAAGGCAAAGATTTGCAGTTGAAGTAAAATCTGTACCTGAAATTTTTACACAGTGTCCGACTATATTTTTTTCAGAATCAAGAACAACAACTTTAGTTCTGGAAGCACCAACGTCTGCACCTACAAATAAAGGTTTTGAACTCATTTTCCTAAATCCAGATTTATTGGATAATTTTAATAGTGGAACAAGCCATAGATTTTTTACTCAACAACTTTTTTACGGGTATAAATGATTTTATACTTCTCCGGATTAGATATAAAGCATTCTTTACAATACTCCGGAGGTAACTGCTCGGGAACGACATCCTTAACCATAACTTCAAATCCAATAGATTCATACAACTCAACTTGCTCGTCTACCCGCTCATTATCGGTTATACTTCTTCTGAGCCAATCTGCTGTGTTATTTATGTTTTCAGAATTATTCATTATCCTTTTAATAAAGATCGTTAAGATCATCACCTGAATCGGGAAGTTTGCCATGTTTCTGCAGAAATTGCTGTAACAATTCACTCTCTCGTTTGGTAAACATTGGATCTGCCTCGTAAATAAAATAAGCGGCACTCTCGCCATTGTCCAACTTTTCCATCAACACTTCCTTCATACTTTCACAGCCCTTAATATGATATACTTCCTTTTTATCATTAAGAAGTTGTATTACTCCTCCTTCTGAAGGTACTATCATAATGCTGTCTTTGTTAAATTTTATAAAATCTTCGGGAGGTGGTAGATTATGTCTTAGAATTAATCTCAGATCACATTTTAGGCATCTGCTTCCTTCTTTTATAGCAGTATCCTCTTCATAAGTTAATTCAAAAGGATTAAAGTCAAGTTTTCTTGTTTCAGCCCCAATGTAAGTAACCTTTCCCCGTTCAAAAGAACTAAAACCCTCTTCACGACCAATAAACATCTCATTATCACTATATAAGTCTTCTTCAAGATTTATTTTACCATCACCACCCAAATATTTATCAATGGATTTTGCTGCTTTCCTGCCATGACCGATAGCATCAATTACAGAAGCTGGTCCCAAAACAATATCTCCACCTGCAAAAACACCTTTAACACTTGTCTGAAGTGTTCCAGAGTCTGCTGTAATTAATCCATTTGAAAAAACAGAACGAACAATGTTTTCATCCATTAAAGAAGTATCTGCTTCCTGACCAATGCAAATAATAATTTCATCTCCTGAAATTTTATCAGTAACAGATTCATCATAAGTTGGTGCAAATTTTCCTTTATCGTTAAAAACACTTGTGCATTTTTTGAGTTTAATCTGGATTGACTTTTTGTTCTCACCAGAATTTCCTATTTCATCAATACCCCAACCATTTATTATTTCAATTCCTTCCTCTTCTGCCTCTTTAATTTCAATTCTGTACGCGGGCATTTCACTTTTTTGTTCGAGACAAACGATTGTGACTTTTTCAGCTTTCAACCTGATTGCTGTCCGGGCGGCGTCGGTTGCAACATTCCCGCCCCCGATAACAACCACTGATTTTGATTTATAATAATAAGAATTCAGATTATTTATAGCTACGGATTTTAAAAACTCAATTCCAAATTTTACATGTTCTAGTGGAGTGTCTTTGATCGGGATGGGTTTGCTTTTTGTAAGTCCTGTTGAAATAAATACTGCATCAGCACCGTTATTTTTTATAGATTCAATTGTAATATCTTTTCCTATATTAATATTTGTTTGAACCTCAACACCACTCTCATAAATTCTGTTTAGATCTTTTTCTAAAATATCAATTGGCAATCTGTATAGTGGAATACCATATCTCAACATTCCGCCAGGCTTTTCTTCTCTTTCATAAACAGTTACCGAGTGTCCTTTTAATGCAAGGAAATATGCTGCTGTTAATCCTGCTGGTCCGCTGCCGATAACAGCTACTTTTTTCCCGGTTTTCAACCTCGGTTTCTCAAGTGGTGGCAGGGTGCTATTACTCATAGCAAAATCTTTTACCATGCGGATATTTACTGGTTCGATCTTTTTTCCAAGAAAATCTGAGAATTCATTTCGCCGGCATTCGGTTTCACAAGGATGAAAACATATCTTGCCCAAGACGGAAGGAAAAGTTAATCGTGATGCTATTACTTCTGCAGCTTCCTGAACTTTTCCTTGTGAAACAAGTCTCAGATATAAAGGAATATCAACTTCCCCAGGGCATGCTGCTCTGCAAGGAATTAAATCGGAAAATTCTTTCAATCTTATTTTATCTTTATCCTGCAAAGCTCCAGTGGGGCAAACTTCAACACAAGAACCACAAAATTTACATTCGGCTTCATATAACTTCGGACCATTGACGGTCCCGATTACGAGTTTACCTTCGCTGATAACCCCGCCTAATGCGTAGACTCCTTTTACACTCTGGCAAACACGCACGCATCGTCCACACGAAATGCATAAATTATAATCACGTTTAAATAAAGGATCACTATCAATCTTAGGAAGGTTTCGAAATTTATACCTCGGTGTTTCCGGTGCGACACCAACATAATCTACAACTTTTTCAAGTTCACAATTACCGAGAAGCGCACAACACCTTTCTTCAATAGGGACATTACCGGGACATACATCAGTCAGTGGAATACAGCCCTCCTTCTGGCTACAGGTTAAGCAAGAATGTGGATGATTTGCCAGTATAGGAATAAGTTTTTGCTGTCTTTGTTTTCGGATTTCATCTGTATCGGTAAATACACTCATTCCCTCGGTTACAATTGTTTTGCAGGAAGGTACCGGTTTTTCTTCACCATCAATTTTAACTATACACAAACCACAGCCCTTCATTGATTCCATCGAAGCACCTACATCATTGCTAAATTTTCTTTCTACTTGGTAAATGAATTCTGATAATTCTAAAGAACGAAATGTGGGTAGATCAGGATGGCTGCATAAAACTGGGATATAAATATCCGCTGAGCGGGCTGCTTCAAGAATGGAAGTCTCTTCAGGAACTTCGATGTTAACATTATTAATGGTTAAATGAACCATTTGTATTTAAAGTAATTAATGAAAATTCATTTATCCCTATTTTACTTTACTTAATCTCCCTTTCACTGTTTTTTACTGGTCAATAAAAAATTTGATTCTGAATTCCATCACCATGAATGAGTTATCGCATTCAACTCACAAACAGAAATACATGGCTCACTACCAGAACTTTTATCAGATTTACACGGTGCACAGGAATATTTAATCTTCTTTCTGTGCTCCTCTTTTACAGCAGCCATTTGATCTTCTGCAAGCGGATCGAATTCATTTTCTCTTACTTCAAGAACACCTGCAGGACATACCGGAATACAATCTCCACAGCCATTACATTTATCAGTATCAATTGTAATGAAGAACTCGCCCGATCCATCTTTATATCCAAAATTTGCAATCATTTTATTTTCTTGCTTTTTCCGCTAGTACTTTTCCAAATAGAGCAGCACCAAGAGCTCCCGCTATTTGTGTATCATAATCTGTTTTCAGCGTTTCAATTCCAATTTCTTTTTGCAATCGGTTTACCACTCCAATATTTTTTGCAATACCTCCGGTAATAGCAAAATCTTTTTGAATACCAATTCTTTCTAGAAGTGTTACAACCCTGTGGGCCATTGCTGAGCTATACGCAGCAAGAACTTTATTTTTAGGCCATCCGTCTCTGAGTAATCGTGTAGCTTCAGATTTTGCAAATATCACGCAAGTGCTACTAACAGGCTCTGGTTCTTCATCAATCTGAAAAGATAATTCACCAACTTCTTCGATAGATAATGATAATAGGTCAGCAAATACTTCCATACCGCGACCGGTTCCTGCTGCACATTTATCGTTCATAAGAAAATTAACAACTTTACCCTTTTCGTCACACTGTATCGCCTTGCAATCCTGTCCACCCATATCAATTAGTGTACGAACGGTGTTTCCATACATGAAATTTGCCCCCCTGGCATGACAGGCAATTTCTGTTATGGTTTTATTTGCGAACGGCACATTAACTCTACCATAACCTGTTCCTACCACGTAATGAATGTTTTCTAATTTCATGTCGGTTTTTTCCAGAGCCCAGTTCATTGCATTTTGGGCACTCATCGGACTGTCAGAGCCGGTTCTCATATTCGAATATGCAAAAAGCTCACCATCAACTAAGATAACTGATTGTGAACTAACCGAGCCAACATCCACGCCAGCGCTAATGGTTGTTCCGCCTTTCCAGTCAATATCTTCACTCTTCCAATTATATTCTTTCCAGCGCCAGAATTCTTTTGCCATTTTATTTTAATCCTTCAAATAATACAGATTAGTTAGTTATTAATGCAGCACCATATGCGCAAACATACTCCGGACCTTCGGGAACAATTATTTTATCCTTAAGATCTGCTTCAAGAGACTTGATAAATCCAATATTATAAGCGACACCTCCTATCAAAGCAATCTCCTTTACAAAGCCGACTTTTCTAACCATAGAGGTTATTCGTGAGGCAACAGCATCATTAATTGCTTTGGCGATGTCTTCCTTTGGTGTTTTAGCATGTAGCAGAGAGACTACTTCAGATTCAGCAAAAACTGCACACTGAGCATTCATTGGTATTTCTTTTGTAGAATTGAGGGAAAGTTCTCCAAATTTTTCCAGAGGAATTTCAAGTGCACGTGCCATTGCTTCAGTAAATGCACCAGCTCCAGCTGCACACTTCTCATTTATTGCAAAGTCAACTATTTTTCCATCCTGATTACAGCGAATGCTTCGTCCCTCTTCAGCTCCCACATCGATCACTGTGTGTACTTCGGGATACAAACTTGTGGCTCCTTTCGCTGCAGCTGTTACATCAGTAATACTTTTCGTCGCAAAATCAACAACCTTCCGACCACTTCCTGTAGAAGTAATTGAATCAACTTCGTCAGGAGAGATTCCGGCTTGTTGTAATACCTGATCATAAAGTGTTTTTACATTTTCTTTCCCTTCAAATCCCGAAGCTGTTTGATCCTTCACAACCACTTTTCCATCTTTTATCAACACAACTTTTATAAATTTTGCGCCAACATCAATTCCCACTTGTATCATTTTAACCTCAGTTTATGTTTCATTTATTAAAGATTTTTTAACCAAGTT
>JAPHUI010000038.1 GCA_026193755.1 Ignavibacteriaceae bacterium
CACAAAAGAAATTTGTAAAATTGACTGGAATAAATCAGCAACCGAAATTCATAATCTTGTGAGAGGATTATCACCTCATCCGGCAGCATTTTTTGCTCACAACGGCAAAGTACTTAAAATTTATAAAACAGAAATTGTTGAAAGAAATGATCTCAAATCATTTCAGATTTATCAAACAAAGACTGAATTGATAATTGGTTGCAGCAAAGATGCCATTCGGGTTCTTGAAATCCAGCAGGAAGGAAAAAAACGGATGAATATTGAGGAGTTTTTAAGAGGGTTTAGTTTTTTATGAACCACCCCTGCCCGACGCTTTGCTTTGGCAAGCGGGTAGTCACAAAAAAAACATAGGACTATGTGCACTCTGTTTCTATGTGTTTAAAAATCAGTCACCTGTCGGAATAATTGCTTTATTCTCCACCATCAGCATTACAGTTTTTTGTGTTGCTCTTGTTCTGTGTGTTACATTCTTTGATACCGTTACACCCTGACCAGGGTTCAGCTCAATTGTTTTGTTCTCAAGATCAACAAAAAGTTTTCCTTCAAGAACAAAAAAGAATTCATCATCATTTTCGTGTTTGTGCCAGTGGTATTCTCCTTCAACAATTCCAACCCGAACAACGCTCCCGTTAACTTCAGTTAATGTTTGATTGAACCATTTCTCTTTTACTTCTTCTACAATTTGGGCAATGTCAATTAAATCAAAATGTTTGAACCTAATATCGAGTTTGGTTGTGTAATTGTATTTGTCTGGCATTTTATTCCTTCTATAATTTCAATTTTCGGAAACGTTTTTTAAAAAGCTGTTTGCTAATATTTCTCTCTCTCCAATCTGCTGTCTCCACATTGCATAGTAAAGCCCCTTCATCTCAATCAGTTCTTCGTGCCTACCTGATTCTACAATATTTCCCCTTTCAAGAACATAAATTCTATCAGCATGCATTACTGTCGAAAGCCGGTGTGCAATCATCACAGTAACCAGATCTTTTCTTAGAGATATTTCTCGAATAGTCCTCGAGATCTCTTCTTCGGTTAGTGAATCGAGTGCAGAAGTAGCTTCATCAAAAATTAAAAGATGAGGATTCCTCAACAATGCTCTCGCAATTGATAATCGTTGCTTTTCACCTCCGCTTACTTTAATTCCTCCTTCACCAATCATTGTATCCAATCCATTTTCTGCTCTGTTCAAAAGACTTGTAGCTGCAGCTTTGCGAAGAACCTCCAGACAATCTTCATCCGTAGCATTTGGATTTACAAATAGCAAGTTTTCCTTTATCGATCCAGAGAAAAGTTGTGTGTCTTGTGTAACAAATCCTATATTTTCTCTTATCTCATCAAAATCAATTTTGTCACCAGGAGTATTGTTGAAAAAAATCTTTCCTTCCTGAGGAGTATATAGTCCAACAAGAAGCTTTACAAGCGTCGTTTTACCTGAACCGGAGGGACCAACAAATGCTACAGTTTCTCCTTCTTTAACATTAAATGAAATTCCGTTTATTGCATGCTTGTTTGCTGATTGATGTCGGAAAATAACATTTTGAAATCCGATGCTTCTTATTTCTCCCAGCTTAACGGGTTTTTCCGGTTTTGATTCTATTGGTTTATTAAGTAATAATTCAAAATTATTTAAAGAAACTTCAGCTTCACGGTAAATGTTTATTATATCTCCGAGACTTTGAAGAGGACCAAAGAGGAAAAATGAGTAAATGAAAAGTGAAAAGAATTCACCGACAGTTATTTGCTGAATGAATATAAGGTACAGCAGGATAAACATAATTGTCGTCCTGATGAAGTTTACTGTAGTTCCCTGGATGAAGCTAAGAGTTCTAATGTAACGTACTTTCTTCAACTCAAGCTTGAGAATTTTATCTGTTGTGGAGTTTAGTCGGTTTATTTCCTGGTTACCAAGACCAAGACTCTTTACCAGTTCTATATTCCTAAGTGACTCAGTTGTTGAACCTGCAAGAGAAGTTGTTTCAGCTACGATAACTTTCTGGATAATTTTTATTTTACGGCTAAGTATCGAGCTGAGAAAACCAAGAATCGGAATCGAGGCAAAAAATACAGGTGCGATAAGCCAGTATACACTTATTGCGTAGATCGTGACGAAGATTACTCCCACTAGTGTTGTAAAAAGAACATTTATGAAAGAACTAATTAATCTCTCCGTATCGCTTCTTACTTTTTGCAGAACTCCGAGAGTTGTTCCGCTCCTCTGATCCTCGAATTGATAAAAGGGAAGAAGTAATGAATGTTGGATTCCATCCGTGTAAATCTGTGCACCCAGCCTTTGAGTTATTACATTCACATAATAGTCCTGGAAATTTTTTGCAATGCGTGATACAAATGCAACGCCAACTGCGGCTGCCAGAAGAAGAATAACTCCACGAATAAATTGTTCGGTAGTGTAATGATCAAACTTAGTTGCGTAATCATCAATAACAATCCTGAAAATCCATGGATCGAGCATAGAGAAAACCTGATTAATTGCTGCCAGTAATAATGAGAGCAATATCAGTTTCCAGTAGTTTTTAAGGTATGAATAAAGGAGCTTCATAGATTCGGCTGCAAGATAAGGATTGTTGATTCAATAATAAAAGATTGAAATCACACCAAAAAAGAATTGTTGAGCTGATGAGTTTAATGAACGATTCTGCAACAGTTGTTACGGCTTTACAAATATTTTTCTATTCCCTTAATTCCGTACTGCTTGTTCTTTTCAGTCATTTTAATAAAGTAATTCATTCGCTGTTTAAAAACATCCGGTCTTGCCCTGGAACCATCAATAAATGCAACCCGGATTCGCTTATATGCCTCGGAAAACTTCTGAAAATATTTCCTCGCTTCTTTGTTCTTTCTGATCTCTTCAATAATGTCTTTTGGGAAAACGAATTTTTCATTTTCCAGATCACCAAGTGTTTTACGTACTGATGCGATTACTTTTTTCTGTCGGAGTAATTTTTTCAACCTTTCTTTATTCAACTGCGAGTAACTGCTTTTCGGATTCCTCGGTGTAAATCGCTGGACGTGATTATCCTCCTCTATCTTTTTAACGATGCTGTCAATCCAGCCAAAGCATAATGCTTCTTCCACTGCATCTTCGTAGGATAATCGTGTTTTACCGGAAGCTTTGTTGTAAAAAACCAGCCAGATTTCTTTTTTAGTTTTGTAGTTGTTCTTTAGCCAGTTGCGCCATTCGCTACGGGTTTTGATGTAAAGTGTTTCTGTGATTTGCATTTAATCGCGTCCCAAATATCTCCTAAATTTGGGACGAGAGCTTGAAGATTTGATAAAATTATAAAGAAAACACATTCTCAATTTCCTTCATTATCCTCTCAGTCCCAGTTAACGCAACTATAATTTTCTGATAATGCTCAATATCGCTGTTGGTGAGGGTACGACCTTTGCGATCTTTTAACCATTTTTGTGCTGGCTGGTATCCGCCGATGTAAAAATTCCACGCTGTTTCTGGAACTTTACCAAAATACTGTTCTTTATTGATAAAAACTTTCCCTGTGTCACCCTGAACTTGTTTCAGGGTCTCAAACCGCACCTTCTCTACTTCATTATTTCCGGGAACTGGATAGGTTGTAATAAACTTATTTACTATTGGTGATTCTAAAAGATGTAATTGCCGCAACTCTGTACCAAGTGTTACCAGTTTTTTAAATGTAGTTTTATCTTTTGGATAAGGTACTCGTGGAAAGTCTATCTTTAAAAATTCTTTATATTTTTCTCTATAGCTTGGTGAGTGCAAAACTGCATAAATGTAATCTAAAATATTCTCTGGGGTAATCTTACCAGCTATCTTTTTTATCTCCTTAACGATTTCTGTTTTTAGGTTTGGTGTTTTTGTGCCGTCTTCTGCGTAAATATAGAGAGGGAAGATATATGTAGTTTCTTTAGTTTGTAAAGATATTAAACACATATCGCTAACTAATCGAGTTATAAATGCATGTTGAAAATCAAACGTGCTTAGTTGTCGACAAGTAATTAGAGCTAGATTATCTCTAAAAAAGTTTTTCATTAATTCAATTCTGGAAGTTCCTCTGTCAATTAAATCAACTGAATAGCATATAAATCTTTCGTCAAAAGGACGGTACGCATAAAAACGTACAAACTTCTCCCAATCTATTTTTCTTACTTTTATTCTTGCTTCTTTTAATTTCCAATCCCTTGTGTCTTTTAATTTATATTTAGCCTTGATACTATTATCATCATACTCACCCACAAAATCATCTATTCTTTTAGACAGTTCATCTTTTGTGAATGATAAAATAAATTTATCACGATGTGTTTTAACTCCGCTTGAGTTTTGCACGAACATTTCATTAATCGCAAAGCCAGAGTTATATTTTTCAATAGCTCCAAAATCTTTCTCAACAAAAAAATATTGTGGTTTATTACAATTAAGTTTTTTCCACTTAATTTTATTTATTTCACTGTTATTCAGCTCTTTAAATTTATTTTTTCGTGTCCCATAAATATCGGAGTGAAAAACAGTTGCAAGCTTTTCCTTCATATCAGATATTCTAACCATTATTGAAATTGAGACGCCTTGCTGGATATCAAATACATTTTCATCTTTGCTTCCATTAGGAGCTTTTTCTTTCTTTTTTGTATTACCGTGTAAATCCAAAACATATATTTCATCAAAAGTTTCTAGCAAATGTTTCCTCATTTGCCTGTGAATTATTCCATCTAAAAAAGTGTTATTTGTAATCATTGCAACTATGCCTGCTTTATTCTTCTCAATATAATGCTCGGCATAACGAATAAACTTTATATAATCATCAGATAACGGTTGAATATTTCTTTCATTTAAATTCTTTTTATAATCTTTTATTAAGTCGGTTATCCACTTTCCTTTATTTGAAGAACTAACACTGTAAGGCGGATTGCCAATTACAACCATAATCGGAGTTTCATTTTTTATTACAGCAGCTTCTTTGGATTCTTCTGCAATACTTTCGGCAAAACCAAAACCTGTAAACAAGCTGTCCTGCATTTCACTTTCTTCAAGCGAGTTTGTAAGATAAATGCCAAGTCTGCGGTTAAAATATTTAAAGCCGGTTTCTTTAAAAGCCATACTCAACTTTAAATGTGCAATTGTGTAAGGAGCCATCATTAGCTCAAAGCCGTGCAAACGAGGCAGCAAATCGTTATGCACATAAGTGTGCCATCTTCCTTTTTGTCCTTCATCCAAAAGTCTTTTATAAATAATGCGAATAGCGGCGCTTAAAAAAGTTCCGGTTCCAACAGCGGGATCGAGAATCTGAACACGGTGAGTTCCGTTTTGCAGTTTGGAAGTATCTGCCAAACCGGATGGAAGATTAAATTCTTTTTGCAGCAATCCATCAACCGAACGGACAATAAATCTTACAACAGGCAGCGGTGTATAAAACGCTCCCATTTTTTTACGAAGTTCCGCATCGTATTCTTTAAGAAAGTCTTCATAAAAATGAATTACAGGATCAGGCTCATCGTGCGTTTCCCCCCACAGGTCAACTTTAAAATACTGCTTCATCAGTTTTTGCACATCAGCGTGAGAGAAAACTTCGCACAATTCGTTTACAATGTATTCAAGCCTTTTATCAAAATCGGGTCCAACAATGTGATCGAAAAAATGCCTTAGAAATGGATTAGAAGCCGGAACTAAATCACGAGCTTCCCGACGTGAAAAGTTTTCGGGTGTGTTATCGTGGTAACGAGCAACAAACAATCCATAAACAAGTGTTTGTGCATACATATCTGCAAAAGCATCTTCACTTAAATCGTGCACAAGAAATTTCTTAATGGTTTCGTATACTCGTGTAATCTCTGCGCTCTTTTCAGATTCCCTGGATTGAAAATCTTTTATGTTGTCGCGTATTCTCTGCGCTTTGCCTCCCATAATTTTTGCAAGATGTTCACCGGATTTTATCGGTTCTTTGTGCGACTGAGTAAAATCAATTAATGTTTTTGCAGCAAAATCATAATGTTCGGCTAGAGGAGAAATTGTTCTGTTCTTTAAATCATATTCTGCAATCTTAATTGGATCCTGGTAACTCAACCCATTTCTGTAAAAACGGAATTCAACGTAATCGGTTAAAACCAGATTTGCATAACCAAAGTACCGATCCATTTGTTCGGATTTTTCAATTTTATCAAGAGATACTCCTATATCTTTTGCTTCAATGTAAAGAATAGGAATATCGTTTTTCATCACGATAAAATCGGGCTTGTTTCCTGCTTTAGCTTTGGGGTCGTGATCTATCCTTCTGACATTTATTTTTTCAAAGACTTCTTCGAGGAGAATTTCAAATTCTTTACGATAGCCCATCTCGGAAGTTTCGGGGTGGGAGAACTTGGTGGAGATGGCGTGGAGATATTTATTAAAAATGTCTTGCAAATGATTTGAATATATCTGGATAAATTATTCCTAAGCAAAACTAACCAATTCTTATTTTTCCAACAATAAATGCTAATTCAATCACCAATAAATAATTTCACTTTTATCAGTCAATCGAAATGCTTAAAATTGCCCTAACTTTTTTAAAATGAGTAAACATATTGGAATTTAAAAACAGCATAATAGAACAGATAGGCAATACACCACTTATAAAACTTAATAGGATAAATAAAGGTTTAAAGCCGCAGATATTTGCAAAGCTGGAATCTGCAAACCCGGGCGGAAGTGTTAAAGACCGTATTGGATTTAATATGATTGCTGATGCCGAAAAAAGAGGAGAATTAAAACCGGGCGGAACAATTATAGAAGCAACAAGTGGGAACACTGGAATTGGTTTGGCAATTACTGCAGCCGTTAAAGGATATAAATGTGTTTTTGTTGTTACATCAAAAGTCAGCCACGAAAAAATAAATTATCTAAAAGCTCTCGGAGCGGAAGTTATCGTTGTTTCCAATCTTGCTGAACCGGAAGATCCCGAGTATTACGTAAATGTTGCAAAACGTTTGCATAAAGAAATACCGAATTCTTTCTTTGCTTATCAATATTCAAATCCGTCCAATCCTGAAATTCATTATAAAACAACCGGACCGGAAATCTGGCGACAGACAGACGGAAAAATTACTCATTTCGTTTCCAGCATCGGAACAGGCGGTACCATTAGCGGAACAGGAAAATTTCTGAAAGAAAAAAATCCAAACATTCAGGTAATCGGTGCTGATCCTCTTGGCTCGATCTTCAAACGTTACAAAGAAACGGGTGAAATAATTAAAGGAACTCCTTATTTAGTTGAAGGAATTGGTCAGGATTGCTTGCCCGAAAATGTCCACTTCCAGTATATAGATGAAATAATAAACATAAGCGATAAAGACTCATTTGCTGCAGCAAGAAGATTGACAAAAGAAGAAGGAATTTTCTGCGGAGGAAGTACCGGCACAATCGTTCACGTTACTTTGGAGATTGCAAAAAAGTGTACTAAAGATGATGTAATCGTTTTTATAGTCTGCGATACCGGTGAAAGATATTTATCTAAAGTCCATAATGAGGAATGGCTGAGATTAAACAGAATGCTCGATACAGAAATGAGAACTCTACGCGATATTTCTGACAGGAAAAAGGCTGCAGGTATTGAAGAGATTGTTTCCGTAAAAGAAGATGACAAAGTAAAGGATGTACTTGATCTGATTGCAAAAACAGGTTATACTCAAATTCCTGTACTCAAAGGGAAGCAATCAATTGGTGCAATTAGAGAAAATCAGTTACTTTCAAAGATGGTTGATAATCCCTTGCTTTATAATTCTTTAATTAAAGATGTGATGGAAGAGAGTTTCCCAATTCTCGATGCGAAATCAGATACTAAAATAGTGAAAGAAACACTAAAAGATCATCTTGCTGTACTTGTTAGTGATTTTGGACTTGTGACTGATATTATCACCAGATATCATTTAATTAACTTGGATAGTAAATAGTTCTGTCATGCGAGCGAAGTAATCCCTTGAATATAGAATAATGATGAAGGAATTTCGAATGATGAATGAAAAACAAAAAAGAAAATTTGATCTTGAAGAAAGACTGATTGATTTTGCAGTTTTAATTATTTCAATTTCATAAA
>JAPHUI010000435.1 GCA_026193755.1 Ignavibacteriaceae bacterium
TACGATTTAATTTTTCTTGATGCGGATAAAGAAGACTACAAAAGACTTTTTGATTATTCACTCGTTCTTCTGCGTCGTGGAGGTTTATTAATTGTAGATAACCTGCTCTGGCACGGTTTTGCGGCTGCAGGAAGAATTCCAATTCAATACAAAGAATCAACTAATCATATTCGGGAGTTTAACAAATTATTTATGAATCAGCCTAACCTTAAAGCTACAATTATTCCGATCGGAGATGGTCTTGGAATTGGCGTGAAAAATTAATTAACCTATTTATGAATAGTAAATTCTCTGACGAAAAATTTATCGAAAATGTAGAAAGATACACAGCTAATCCTTTCTTTCTAAAAGAAGATGTGGAAAGATTAATTGGAGTTGTTGCAGAAAAAGGAAAAGAGGAAGAATTTGAAGAATTGATCTTTACTTCAAAATATGTTTGCGGGCTAATACGTATAGTTAAAAATTCGACTGGTGTTCCTGAGGTTAATAGTATTGAACATATTAAAGAAGATTTGAATGAGAATATTAAAAAGGGGATAGAACAAATAAGGGGGATAATTTCTGCTAATGATGGGAAAGAGAAAGATTATTTCGAGAAAACGTTTCTCACTCCAACAACACAGAGTTTTAATAACCTCTATCAGTTATTTTCTGATTTGGAGGCAATAAAAAAATATGTTAATTACCTGAAAAGGTTATCTTAAACTTTAACTTCTATGGTTTTTTAAGCCACTTTTCCAATGCTTCTAAAAGATGCTGCATGGCTGTGATCAGAGGTTCGTGCTGAGATTCTTCAATATCTTGAAGAATTTCATTATGAATTTCTACATAAGCCTTATTTAGCTGATTGACAAGCTGTCGTCCTCTTCTTGAAAGCATTACCCTCATATTTCTTCTGTCATTCGGATCAATTTCTCTGTTTATATATTGTTTCTCTACCAGACCATCAATTATTCTTGTTAACCTGCTTGGACTAAGGTTCATCCGTTCAGCAATCTGTTTGTTATTCACACTCTCATCAGTTCCGAATAATCTTAAACATCTGAATTCAGCTTGTGTTAAATGATGAATTTCAGCAAGCCGTACTTCCTTTTCCTGGCAATTTGCCAGAAGACTGAAGGTTAAATTGGCAAGTCTTTCCGCAGTTTGATTTGTTACCATAGTATCCCCATGTTTTGTGAAGATGTAAATATTGTTCATATCAAATATCAGTAATATTGATATTTGAATCAAGTAACAACAATAATTTTTTTAATCAATTGTTAGTAAATCACCCTTTTTATTATTTGTAAACAAATTCCTTATAAGGAGTAAAAATTATTTCGTTTTTTGCTAATTTCGCAAGTTTCTTAGTGATTGAATCCATTTCATTTAATCTGACCAGACAAGAAAACTTTATATCATCCTGGTATTCGGTACTTAAAATAATCGAATTATATTTGGATAAAATACGGTGAACAATGTCTACGTGTTCAAACTTAGATGTAATGATGACTTTTTGAAATAGCTGCTTTGTAATGATATTTGATTCATTCAAGACTTTATAAGCAGCAAGATAATATGCTTTACCGAGTAGTCCAACTCCGAGCTTTACACCGCCAAAAAATCTGGTTATAATTACAAGCTGATTCGTAAGTTTAAAATGGTCAATAGCGTTTAGGATTCTTACACCTGCTGTTCCGGATGGCTCACCGGCATCTGAATAACGAAAATGTCCGTCGGAAAATCTGTAAGCATAGCAATGATGTGATGCATCATAATATTTTTTCTTGATTTCATTTAGGTGCTCCTTTACTTTATTCTCAGATTCAGCAGAATAAACCCGGGCAATAAATGTAGATTTCTTTTCAACTATAGTTGTTTCCTTAAATTCATCGATTGTTTTAATTTGAAACGGAAGATTCATCACAGAAAAGTAATAAAGTGCATAGCGATTTTTATTGATTATCAGAGTCTCTATAGCTAATATAGCTATTTAAAATTTTACTTGAGCTTTTTTTGGAAAAAGAATTTATAATAATCAAAGGTGCGAGAGAGCATAATCTCAAGAATATCGATCTTGAGATTCCACGCGATTCATTTACTGTAATTACAGGGCTGTCCGGCTCCGGAAAATCGTCTCTTGCATTTGATACTATTTACGCCGAAGGACAACGGCGTTATATTGAATCGCTTTCTGCTTATGCACGTCAGTTTCTCGATATGCTGGAAAAACCGGATGTTGATCTCATCGAAGGCTTAAGTCCTGCTATTTCAATCGAACAAAAATCCACAACCGGTAATCCAAGATCAACTGTTGGTACTGTTACAGAAATTTATGATTATCTCCGACTTCTCTTTGCAAGGGTTGGAATTCCTCATTGTTATAACTGTGGAAAACCGGTAAAGAAACAATCCTCTGCACAAATAATAGATTCTGTCATTTCCAATTTTAATAACAAAAAAATATCTGTTCTTTCTCCATTAATAAGAGGCAGAAAGGGACATTACCGGGAATTATTTGAAGAAATTCTTTCAGATGGATTCTTGAGAATAAGAGTCGATGGAGAAGTGTTTGAAATTACAAAAGGATTTCAGGTTGATCGATACAAAATCCATAATATTGAAATTGTAGTTGACAGATTTACAGTTAAAGGTTCAGCACGTTCAAGAATAACTGAATCGTTAGAAGTTGCTTTAAATTATGGTGAAGGAAGCATTATTGTTAATGAGGGAAATGAGGATTATGTTTTTAGCCGACAGCTCGCATGTCTTGATTGCGGTATCAGTTACCGGGAGCTTGCGCCGAATTCATTTTCTTTTAATTCTCCTTACGGATCCTGTAAGGATTGTGAAGGACTTGGCGAAAAGAAGGAGCTTGATGTTAATCTTATTATCCCTGACTGGAATAAAACTATTAACGAGGAAGGACTTGCACCGCTGGGAAAACCAAGAAAGATCTGGTTCTTCACCCAGCTTGAAGCAGTAGCAAAAAATTATGATTTTGATTTTGACACACCGCTCAAAAAATTAACTGCAGCTCAAAAAGATGTAGTCATTCATGGAAGCAAAGAGAGAATTTCTTTCACATATACATACGGCGGTGAGAAACCCGTTCAGTATATGCACCGCTTTTCTGGTATAATAAAGTATCTTAAACATTATTACGATTCAACATCTTCTAACAGCATCCGCGAGTGGGTTGAATCTTATATGAACACAATAAATTGTTCGACTTGCGATGGGGGAAGACTTAAGAAAGAATCTCTAGCGGTAAAGTTTAGCGGGAGAAATATAAGCGAGATTACATCCCTTTCAATTTTGAGAGCGATGGAATTCTTTAAGAATGTAAAACTTAAGGGAAATGAAGCTCTAATCGCTAAGCCAATATTGAAAGAAGTTAACGAGAGGTTGGAATTTCTGCATAATGTTGGATTGGATTATCTGACACTTGGGCGTTCAGCGAGAACTTTATCCGGTGGTGAATCACAAAGAATAAGATTAGCAACACAGATTGGAACTCAGCTTGCAGGAGTTTTATATGTTCTCGATGAACCTTCAATAGGATTGCATCAAAGCGATAATATTAAGCTGATTAATTCATTGAAAAACCTGAGAGACCTGGGTAACACAATAATTGTTGTTGAGCACGATAGAGAGACGATCGAAAGCTCTGATTATATGATAGATTTGGGACCGGGTGCGGGTGAGCATGGCGGCAAAGTTGTTTTAGAAGGAGTTACAGAAAAACTAGTGAAATCTGATAATGGATACGATTCGTTAACTCTTTCATATCTTAAAAGCAGAGGGAAAATAAAAGTTCCCGAACAGAGAAGAAAGGGGAACGGAAAATTTATTACTCTTACAGGTGCGAAGGGAAATAATCTGCAAAGTATTAAACTTAAAATTCCTCTTGGAACTTTAACGCTAATTACAGGGGTGAGCGGTTCTGGAAAATCTTCCGTTCTCAATGAAACGCTCGTAAAAATTTTAATGAATAAGATTTACAAATCTAAATCTGTTCCTCTTCCATACACCCAAATTGAGGGATTGGAAAACATTGATAAGATAATTGAAATTGATCAATCACCAATCGGAAGAACCCCCCGATCAAACCCTGCAACTTATACTGGTTTGTTTACTTTTATTCGTGATCTTTTTGCGCAGCTTCCTGAAGCCAAAATGAGAGGTTATAAAACAGGAAGATTCAGTTTTAATGTTGCGGGAGGAAGATGTGAAGAATGCGGTGGAGATGGTTTAAAGAAAATTGAAATGAATTTTTTGCCTGACGTTTATGTTCACTGTGATTCCTGTAAAGGGAAAAGATATAACCGTGAAACTCTCGAAGTTCTTTACAAAACAAAATCTATTGCAGATGTGTTAGGTATGAGAGTCGATGAAGCACTCGATTTCTTTGCAGATCTTCCAAGAATAAAAAGAAAGATTAAGGCTTTGCACGATGTCGGACTTGGTTACATTACTCTCGGACAGCAGGCAACAACACTTTCAGGCGGTGAAGCACAAAGGGTAAAGCTTGCAACAGAACTTAGTAAAGTGAGTACAGGCAAAACTTTTTATGTTCTGGATGAACCAACGACCGGACTTCACTTTGAAGATGTAAGAATTCTTCTGGACGTTCTTAATAAGCTTGTTGAGAAAGGAAATACTATAGTTGTTGTTGAACATAATCTGGATGTAATAAAAATGGCTGACTGGATAATTGATTTAGGTCCCGGCGGCGGCGAATTTGGCGGTAAAATTATTGCAGAAGGGACACCAGAACAATTAGTGAAAAAATCTAAAAGTGTTACTGGAAAATTCCTTAAGCTGGAGATTAATTAAAAGAAATTTAATAGCTTCAAAGCCATTATAAGTATTGCGATAATTAATATACTTTTTATAAATCCCTCACCTTTTTTAACTGACATTTTTGCACCCCACCATCCTCCCAAAGCATTGCCGGCAGCTAGACTTAATCCTAAAAACCAGTTTACATTGTCTGTAACAATAAAAA
>JAPHUI010000441.1 GCA_026193755.1 Ignavibacteriaceae bacterium
ATCGCAGAATCAGTTGAAGAAAACGCCAAAGAAATTTCAGAATTAGTTACAAGATTCTGGGATAATGGACTGGAGGTTTCGCACACAGTGAGGGATTTTTCTGATATTCACAAATATAAGCTATCAGATTTACACACTTTTACTCAATTCTTTGAAACACGTTACCTGCTGGGTTCCGAAAAGATTTACAATCGCTGGAACGATGAGCTGATTAAAACATTAAACGAAGATTTAAAAGCAGACTTAATAACTAAGCTGATTGAAGATTCAAATGAACGACATAAAAAGTACGGTGACTCACCGAAAATACTTGAGCCGAATGTTAAGTTTTCCGCTGGCGGATTGCGTGACCTTCAGCTTGTCGAATGGATGTTCATTTTTTCAAGAAAAGAATTATTTAACAAGCAGCAGGAAACAACCCAGATAGAAACGTTCCTGAACATTCTGAAAGAAAATAAGATAACCTCGGTGGATGAATGCAACCGAGTGCTGAGCAGTTACAAGCTTATCCTTTCTGTAAGAAACCTTATGCACTTAGAATCAAACCAGAAACATGATCGATTTGAATTCGGAGAACAAATTCGCATTGCTAAAATTTTTGGTTTTGAGGAAGATTCATTAACTGACTTTATGCGTATTTATTTTAATGCCGCAGTTATTCTTAGCAGATTTTCTAAATCAATGATTAAAAAGATGTACGATGAGACTTTCCTTTCTTTGCCAGATTCACTCACAATTATTCTCGACGACGATTTTGAAATTAAGGGAAAAATTATTTCGATGAGAAGAAATGAAAGTCTAACTATGTCAGATGTACTTAGAGCTTTCTATTACCGAGGACTGCATTCAGCAAGATTTGACGAATCACTTCGATCACACATAATAGACAAATTCGAGAGCGCTGACAGGTATCAACTTCAGGAAAGTGAATCGTCTGTGTTTTTCAGAGAAATTTTAAAGCTTCCTAAAAATGTCGGACAAACATTATATGTAATGAACGAACTCGGTGTCCTGGGTGCTTTTATGCCGGAGTTCAAGGACCTGAATGGTTTTCTGCAGCACGGTGTTTATCACTCTTATACTGCGGATGAGCATACACTCGTTGCAATCCGAAATGTAGAAAAGGTTGCTAATGAAAATTCACAGCTTGGCAGAATTTATAACAAGCTAAAAGATAAAGAAAAACTTTTTCTTGGTTTGTTGCTTCACGACATTGCCAAACCCATTAATATCGCAGGACATGAAATTATCGGTGCAGAACTTACCTCGTCAATTATGCACAGGATGGGTTATAGCGAACAGGAAATAAACACCGTTTCATTCCTTGTCTTAAATCATCTGTATATGGAACAAACGGCCTTCAGAAGAAATTTAAACGATCCGGAAACGCTTAATAGTTTTACTTCCCGTTTCAACTCGATAGAAGAGCTCGATCAATTGTATCTTTTAACTTATGCAGATCTCTCAGCCGTCAACCCGGTGGTGTGGACAAGCTGGAAGAGTGAGCTGCTTGCTGAACTTTACAGAAAAACAAAAGCAATGCTTGAAGAAAAAATTTCTGGTGAAGAACTTTTAATTTCAACTACCTACGCCATTCCAAAAGAAATAAGCAAGTACTCGCCAAACATTTCAGAAGAACTTGTCCAGGATCATATAGAGTCAATTGATGATATAGCATACTCACATCATTTTGCAGCTGAAGATATTGCAAGGCATATTGAGGAAATTAATAAGGGCTCTTCCGTCTCAGTACTTTTTTCAGATTCAAATGGCTATACCGGTATAACGGTTATTACTAGAGATTTTCCTTCACTGCTTTCCAAGCTATGCGGTGTTCTGACGATAAATGATATCAACATCCACGATGCAAAAATCTTCACTCGCAAAGACGGAATTGTTATTGATACATTCAACGTGACCTCTTTCACATCTCATAAAAAACTGGAAGTTGAATCCTATGTTAAAATTGAAGAGGATCTGAATCTTGTTGTAAAAGGACTGATGCAGCTGAGTAAAGAAATTGCTTTACTTAAAACAAAATGGTGGAGAATTGAGAACAAGCTGTTTAAGAAAAAAGGAAATGTAAAAGTTGCATTTGAAAATCACGAAAAGTATACAATAATTGATGTTCACTCACCTGACAGGCTAGGATTTCTTTATCATGCCACAAGTAAAATGAATGAACTCGGTTTAAATATTTTCTTTGCGAAAATTTCTACACAGGGAGATGAAATAGTAGATGCGTTTTATGTGCTCGACAGGAATGGGAAAAAAATATCTCCAAACGATTATGAGTTTATTAAAAACGAAATGACTTCTGCAATTGATAAATTATTATAAGGATTAAATTGAGTATTACAGATAAACAAAAACCGATTGGTGTCTTTGATTCGGGAATTGGCGGACTTACCGTTGTTAAAAGATTAGCCTCGACACTGCCTAATGAAAATATTATTTATTTCGGTGATACTGCACGAGTTCCTTATGGTTCAAAATCAAATTCGACTGTAATAGAATACTCAATTCAGAATACAAAATTTCTTTTGCAGAAAAATATAAAAGCTCTTGTGGTTGCTTGCAACACTGCTTCTTCAATTGCAATTCCTGATCTCAAAAAAATATTTGATATCCCGATTATCGGGATGATAGAACCGGGATCGAGAATGGCATTGAGCAAAACTCACAATAAAAAAATTGGAGTAATAGGGACAAGGGCAACTACTAGCAACCTTGCATACTCAAAAGAAATTAAAAGGTTGAATGATAAAGTAGAAGTATTTGAAAAGCCTTGCCCATTATTTGTTCCCCTAGCTGAGGAAGGATGGATAAAGCACAGGGCAACCTACGAAATTGCGGAAGAATATTTAAAAGAACTCCGTGAAGAAGAGATAGATACATTGGTGCTCGGTTGTACCCACTACCCGATTCTCACAGAAGTAATTCAGAAAGTTATCGGTCCTAAAGTATCGTTGATTGATTCCGGAGTGGCTTCTTCTGAACTTATTAAACTGGAATTAGAGAAATTTAATTTGCTTTCCGATTCTGGGACAATTGGTAGCCAGGAATATTATGTGAGCGATATTCCTGCAAAATTTAAAGAAGTTGCTGAGTTGTTTCTTGGAAGAGGAATAGAGCACGTGCACAAAGTTGATCTGGAAGTATTGATCTCAGAACATTAGCGAGATGAAATTCTAAATCTCTCTTATCTTCCCCTCAAAAAGCTTTGTAAGAGTTTTCTTGTTGGTAGTTTTTGTTAAAGCCAGCATAAGCTTTATTCTTGCTTTCTGTCCGTTAAGGTAATCTGTAAAAATAACTCCCAGTTTGTGAAGATGTTTACCCGCACCCGGATAGCTGTAAATGTAATCCGTTTCACCTGCCGGACAGCGGGAAACAAGAACAACAGGAATTCCTTTCTCAACTACATATTTAATTCCTTCATATGCCAGCGGAGGAACATTTCCGATACCGAGTGCCTCAACAACTAACGCATCTGTGCCGCTGTCAGCAGAATACTTGAAGAATTTTTCATCCATCCCTGCATAAACTGTTAGCAGGTCAACATTGCTGTTTACTTTTTCAGTATTGATTATTTCAAGGTGTCTCGGGATTCGGTTATAAATTACCTTTTCATTCTGAACAAAACCGAGTGAACCGAAATCAAGACTTTGAAAGGATTCAAATTCATCCGAATAAATTTTGGTTACTTCGCTTGCTGCATTTACTTCTCCGTACAGACAAACAAGCACTCCCAGACCTCTCGAATTTTGATTTAAGCAAACTCTGATTGAGTCACAAAGATTTTTCGGTCCATCCCAATCAGGATCGGAGCTGTTTTTCATCGAGCCGGTAAATACAATTGGAGTTTCTTTTTTTATTGTAAGATCAATCAAGTAAGCCGTTTCTTCCAGAGTATCTGTTCCGTGAGTTATAACAATCCCATCAAATTTATTTTCTGCCAGTCTTATTTTTAGTCGTTTTGAAAGGTCCATCATTATCTCCGGAGTAATATGTGGTCCGGGGTATTTTCCGAAATCATAACACGAAATATCAGCCAGCTTTTTTGCTTCGGGAATTTTCTTTAAAAGCTCTTCACCTGAATAACGTGGACTAGCACCGCCGGTAATTTTCTTATCAACTTTCATCGAAAATGTTCCGCCGGTAAAAACGATGAGTATTTTTTTCTTTTCAGCCATAAATAAATTTTTATTAAAGATTTTGGGGCAAAGTTAAACTTATTTTAAGAAAATGCCAGTTGTCTAAATTGGGAACAAGATAGATACATTTTAATTTCACTTGAAGGTAAAGCCTAGTTAGCTTAATTTTGTGTCCAAAAAAGAGGTAATTATGTTAATGGTTCAAGATGTCGATCTGACGCCGAATCCTCACGCATTAAAATTCATTTTGAATGAAAAACTGCTTAATTACGAGACTAGGCAGTATCCCGATAAAGAATCTGCAAAAAATGATCCGTTTGCTGCAGGAATATTTGAACTTGAAGGTGTAGTCTCTGTTTTTTATATGGATAAATTTGTAACGATAGAGAAATCACCCCAGGCTGACTGGAGACAAATCCAACGACCATTTATAGATTTCCTTAAAACATTTGATCCGAAATTAATTCCTGAAGAAACAGTTAAAGCTCCCACAGCAGATGAGGAGAACGCATTACTCAAAAAAATAAACGATTTGCTTGATCATAAAGTCAGACCTGCTTTAGCCGGAGACGGTGGTGGTTTGCAGGTTTTAGGAATTGACGGATTCACAGTAAAGATTAGATACCAGGGAGCTTGCGGAAGCTGTCCGAGTTCGATTACAGGAACACTAATGGCAATTGAGGGATTGTTGAGGAGAGATGTAAATCCTTCAATTACTGTAGTTGCTGCTTAAGATCATTTTCATTAATATTTATAGGGAAGAAATCTGTTTTGGTTTCTTCCCTTTTTTATTTTCAAACAAATAAAACAAAATATTTATGGCAGAAGAATTATACTTTGCATCAGAAACTATTAGCGAGATTAAATTTAAAATTATCGCGTCCCAAGCCGGGATTAGAAAAATTCTGATTAATAAAAAATCAGAAGAGATTACTGGCGTGGAAAAAGTCAATCCAAAAAACCCTCATGTCGCTAAAGTCTTTAAACAACTGAGAGAATATTTTAACAGAGAAAGAAGAGAATTCGATCTGCCATTAGATATTATAGGAACAGATTTTCAAAAGAAAGTATGGAATGAACTTCTAAAAATTCCTTACGGAAAGACAATTACTTATAATCAACTTGCAATAAATCTTGGAGATAAAAAAGTAATCAGAGCTGCGGCTGCAGCAAATGGTGCTAATCCAATTCCCATTATTATTCCCTGTCATCGCGTTATCGGTTCTGATGGAAACCTTATCGGTTATGGTGGCGGTTTGGATGTAAAACAAAAATTACTTGAACTGGAAGGTAGCTGTTCATTAAGTCTTTTCAGAAAGGAATAGCCGGAAAAGCAAATTAATTAAAAAAC